>NZ_JAVHLH010000056.1 GCF_031082345.1 Brevundimonas sp.
CCGGGCGTACAGGCCGCCGCGCGCCATCAGGGCCGCGTGGGTCCCCTCCTCCACCACCTGCCCGTCGTCCATCACCACGATGCGGTCGGCCCGCAGGACGGTGGCGAGGCGGTGGGCGATGACGATCGTGGTGCGGGCCGACATCGCCTTGTCCAGCGCCGCCTGCACCAGCCGCTCGCTCTCCGCGTCCAGGGCCGAGGTCGCCTCGTCAAGCAGCAGGATCGGGGCATTGCGGACCAGGGCCCGGGCGATGGCCAGCCGCTGGCGCTGGCCGCCGGACAGGCTCTTGCCGCGCTCGCCCAGCGGCGTGTCGAAGCCCTGCGGCAGGGCCTCGATGAACCCCAGCGCCTGGGCCTCCTCGGCAGCCGCGCGCACTTCATCCTCACTCGCAGCTTCCCGCCCGAACCGAATGTTTTCGGATGCCGATCCGGAAAACAACGGTGTCTCCTGCGAGACCCAGGCGAAGCGGTCGCGCACCGCCACCGGATCGGCCTCGCGGACATCGACGCCATCCACCGAGACCACGCCGGACTGGGGGTCGTAGAAGCGCAGCAGCAGGCGGAAGACCGTGCTCTTGCCCGCGCCCGACGGCCCGACCAGGGCCACCGTCTCCCCGGGGCGCACGGTCAGGGAGAAGCCCTTCAGCGCCGGCAGGTCGGGCCGGCCGGGATAGCTGAACTGGACCGCCGACATCGACACCTCGCCGACCGGCGGCTGCGGCAGGGCCCGCGGCGCGGCCGGGGCGGCGATCTCGGGCGTGCTGCGCATCAGCTCGTCGATCCGCTCCATGGCGCCGGCGGCCTTCTGCACGTCGCCCCAGCTCTCGCCCAGCGCGCCGACGGCCCCGGCCGAGAACACGGACAGCAGCACGAACTGCAGCAGCGCCCCCGGCGTCATCCGCCCGGCGATCACGTCCTGGGCCCCCAGCCACAGGACCAGGGTGACCCCGCCGAACATCACGGCGATGATCATGGCGGTCATCAGGGCCCGGGCCTTCATGCGGACCAGCGAAACCCCGAAGGCCGCCTCCACCGCCTCGCCGAAGCGGGCGATGGCGCTCTTCTCGCGCCCGAAGGCCTGCACCGTCTCGATGGCGTCGACGCTCTCGCCCGCGAATCCCACCGCATTGGCGAAGCGATCCTGGGACGCCACCGTCAACCGCCGGACCTTGCGTCCGAACAGGAACAGCGGCCCGAGCAGCAGCGGCACGATCAGCAGGACCAGCCCGGTCAGCTTGGGACTGACGATGAACAGCAGGATGGTTCCGCCGATCAGGGTCAGCAGATTGCGCACCGCGTAGGACACCGAGGTCGTCAGCAGGGTCTCGACGAGCGCAATGTCGGTGGTCAGGCGCGACAGCACCTCGCCGGTGCGCATCTGGGCGTAGAAGGCCGGATCCAGCGTCAGGATGCGCTCGAACAGCCCCTTGCGCACGTCGGCCACGACCCGCTCGCCCGTCTTGGTGACGAAATAGTAGCGCACCGCCGTCGCCAGGCCGAGAAACAGGGCGTTGGCCGCCAGCACCATGAACCACAGGTCCAGCCGCTCGCCGTTGTTCTCGAAACCGTTGTCGATCGCCCCGCGCGCCGCCACCGTCAGGGCCAGGGAGGCCGTCGTCGAGAGCATCAGCCAGAGCGCCGCCATGGCCATATGGCCCTTGTGGCGCAGGGCGTAGGGCAGCAGCCGCCCCAGCGGACGGATGTCGCGCCGCCTGGCCCGGCGCTGGCCGGCGTCGCCCATCTGCTCGATCAGCAGCGCGCCCGCGCCGGGCCGTCCACGAAGGTCGGCGGCGTCGGGAGCGGTAGCGGCGGTGTCTGTCATGGCCGGGCCTCTTGCCCCGGAACGGCCCCCGGTGTAAACGCCGCCGCTCATTCCCGCCCCAAACCCCTTGCCGGGGGATGTCGGCGGGTTTTCTCATTTTCGCGCACAGACGGTCGGCATCGTCACCGCGCAGAGACCGGACAACGACCATGAAGGCCGATACGCACCCCGACTACCACTTCATCACCGTGACGATGACGGATGGTACGACCTACAAGACGCGCTCCACCTACCAGAAGGAAGGCGCCGTCCTGAACCTGGACATCGATCCGCTGACGCACCCGGCCTGGACCGGCGGCAACCAGCATCTGATGGACCGCGGCGGCCGCGTTTCGCGCTTCAACAACAAGTTCGGCGGCTTCATCAAGAAGTAGGCGGTCTGGCTTTACGGCCACACCCCCCGCCAAGACGATCACGAAGGCGTCGGTCCCGGGACCGACGCCTTTCTGTTTGCCCGGAACGCCGATAACATGGCCGCGTTGGACACCGGGGCGTAGACGCAGGATTCTGCGTGGAATTGGGCGAAGAGCAGCAGTTATGAATCGACGACAACTGGGTCTGGGCGCGGCGGCGGCGGCCATCGCGTCGGCAAGCGGAGGGCTCGCCATGGCCCAGGTCCGCGATCCGGCGGCCGTCAGCTTCTATGACAGCTTCAACGACCAGCTGGCCCGCCTGCCGGCCACGATCCAGCCCGACGTCCGCGCCTTCTATGAGCTGAACGGCTGGCGGCCGGTGTGGACGCCGGAACGGTTGCGCGCGCTGCAGGGCGCGGCCGGCCGCGCCGAGCGCCACGGCCTGTCGCAGAGCGACTTCTTCGATTTCGACGCCTTGGCGTCCGTCCCGGCCGCGGCCGAGATGCGCACGACGGCGGCGGCCCTGGGCTATGGCCGCGTGCTGGCCGAGGGCCGGGTGCGGCCCGAAACGGTCGAAGACCTCTGGGAGATGCAGAAGAACCGCGTCGATCTGCCCCTCGGGCTCAACGACGCCCTGGCCCAGAACCGGCTGATCGACTGGTTCGAGGGGCTGGCTCCGACCGACATCGGCTATTCCAACCTGTCGGCCGGCTATGTGCGTTATCGGCGCATGATCCGCGAAGGCCGCAGCTGGCCGGTTTTCCAGTCAGGCCCGACCATTGAGCCAGACACCAGCGATCCGCGCATTCCGGTGCTGATCGAGCGCTTGGTGGCGGAGGGTGATCTGTCGGCGACCGCCGCCGCGCAGCTCGCCGGTATGGGGAACTACTACGGTCCCGAACTGGTGGAGGCTGTGAAGGGCTTCCAGATCCGGCACGGCCTGGCCGCCGACGGCCGCATCGGCACGGGCACCCAGCGCTCCCTGTCCGCCTCGTCCGAGGATCGCGCGCGCCAGATCGCCCTGAACCTGGAACGCCGTCGCTGGCTGGCGCGCGAGGTCGCGCCCGAGCGGATCGAGGTCAACACCGCCGCCGCCATCATGGTCTACTGGAAGGACGGCAAGCCGGTTCACTCCAATCGCGTCGTGGTCGGATCGCCGGCCAACCAGACGCCCAGCCTCGAGAAGCAGTTCGCCTCCGTGGTGGCCAATCCGCCCTGGTACGTCCCGGCCTCGATCGCCCGGAACGAGATCCTGCCCAAGGGTCCCGGCTATCTGGCGGCCAACAACATGTACATCTCGAACGGCACGGTCATCCAGCGCGCCGGACCGACGGCCGCCCTCGGCTATGTGAAGTTCGAGCTGCGCGACAGCTACGCCATCTTCCTGCACGACACCCCGACCAAGTCCGCCTTCAACCTGGCCATGCGCCAGCGCAGCCACGGCTGCGTGCGGGTCCAGGACGCGGTCGAGTTCGCCCGCCTGCTGCTGTCGCCCGATCCCAGCCTTCTGGCCCAGTTCGACGAGGCCCAGGACACGCGCGAGACCAAGCGCATCCAGACCGGGCGCGAGATCACCGTGCGGCTGCTGTATTGGACCGCCTTCGTCGACGGCCAGGGCCGCGTCGCCTTCCGCGAGGATGTCTACGGCCGCGACGGCAAGCTGGCGGAAGCACTCGGCATCGCCGTCAGCCTGCCCAAGGTGGTCGACGACGGCCGCGGCCGCGACGCCGACGACGTCGGGCCGTAGGGCCTACTGCCTGAACGCCGCCGTCAGCCGGTCCAGCTGGCTCTGCACCGGATTGACCGCCTCCTCCTCGGGCGCGTCCAGGTACATGCGGCGGTCGAGGTGCAGGACCCGGTCGTACAGCTTCTCGGCCCGGACCAGGTATTCGACCAGGGCGATGGGCAGTTCCGGATGCGTCGGCTCGGTCTCGATCTTGCGGTCGGCCAGACGGTAGCGGGCGTCGCAGGCCGCCAGAGCCGTCATGTCGCCCTCGCGCACCGCCCGCTGGACCAGCAGCCAGGAGGCGATCTGCATCAGCCGGGTGGTCAGCTTCATGCTCTCCCCGGCGTAGGCCAGGGCCGTGGTGCGCGACAGCAGCTTGGATTCCCGCCGCCCGTCGCCGTCCAGATAGGCCGCGGTCTCCTCGACCAGTTCCATGCCTTCGCGGAAGGTGCGGTCGAACAGCTCCGACCGGGCGAAGTCGTCGACGACGGCCGCGCGGGTGCGTCCGGCGGATGGGGTGAGGTCGTCGCTGGGCATCAACTCGGTCAGACTCATGTGCAAGGCGCATCCGTATCACGACCGGCACGGTTTCGCGCGGTGCATGAGCCGACTGCAACGGCCATGCCAACCGGCTGATTCACGGGCGGAAGTTGAACATGGCGTCGGCGGCGTTGCGCTGCGACGACTTGCCTTCGATGGCGGCGTTCGACCGGGCGATCTCCGCCTCGAGCCCGGCGATGCGCTGTTTGAGGTCCTCGACCGAATAGCCGTCCAGATCCTCGCGCGTCAGGGCGATCAGAGGCGCGCCCCGCGCCGGACGGGGCTCCAGATCCTCGAACATCGCCGCCTCCTTCTTGGCCAATCCACAGGCAAGCGCCTATCTGAACGCCCGGACAGGGACGATTGCAAGAACGGGGAGCCGATGCGGGCTGTCGAAATCACCGGCGGGTCGGGACCCGCTGAAGCGCTGGCGCTGGTCGAGAGGCCCGATCCGGTCGCCGGGCCGGGCCAGATTCGCATCCGCGTGAGAGCGGCCGGCGTCAATCGTCCCGATCTGCTGCAACGCCAGGGCCGTTACCCCGCCCCGCCGGGCGCGTCCGACATCCTGGGGCTCGAAGTCGCCGGCGAAGTGGATCAGTTTGGCGACGGCGTCTCACGCTGGGCCGTGGGCGACCGTGTCTGCGCCCTGCTCGGCGGCGGCGGCTATGCGGACTACGCCGTCGTCGACGCCCGCCACGCCCTGCCCGTCCCCGATGACCTCGAATTCGTCCAGGCCGCCGCTTTGCCGGAGACGGTCTGCACTGTCTTCGCCAATGTCTTCGAGGCCGGGGCGCTGAAGACCGGCGAGACCCTGCTCGTCCACGGCGCGACCAGCGGCATCGGCGTCACGGCGATCCAGATGGCCAAGGCGGCCGGCGCCCTGGTGATCGCCACCTCCCGCGGGGCCGGAAAGGCCGAGGCCGCCCGGGCGCTCGGCGCCGATCTCAGCCTCGACGCCGGAGCGGACGATCTGGAAGCGTCGATCAACGCCTTCGGCGGCGCCGATGTCGTGCTGGACATGGTCGGGGCGGACTATGCGGCGCTCAACCAGGCGGTGCTCAGGCCGTTCGGCCGCTGGGTGGTCATCGCCACCCTGTCGGGCGCGCGGGCCGAGATCGATCTGGCCCGGCTGATGATGAAGCGGATCGTGCTGACCGGCTCGACCCTGCGGGCCCGGCCGGCCGATGAGAAGGCCCGGCTGATCGCGGCGGTCGAGGCGACCGCCTGGCCGTGGGTGGCGGCCGGTCTGGTCCGGCCGCCGGTCGAGGCGAGCTTCCCGCTGGAACAGGCGTCGGCCGCCCACCTCAGGCTCGAGGCGGGCGACCACGTCGGCAAGATCGTGCTGACGGCCTGACTACCAGCGGCCGCCGCGCCCAACGGGGCGAAGCGACGAGATCCGGTCGTTCATCCCGTGCTGCTGCAGGTTCCAGACATCGTCGCTGAAGGTCCGGCAGGTGCCGCGGAAATAGGCGTCGGTGCAGGCTTCCCAGGTTCCGCGGAACTGCATCGAACTGATGTTGTCGTTGAAACCCGTGTTGCGCAGGTTCGGCATGGCCCCGCGGAAGGTGGTCGACGAGCCCCGATACAGGGCGTCCCGATAGACGGTGATCGCGTTGCGGCCGCCGTCCCAGCCGCCTCCGTCGTCCGGCCGTCCGCCGCCGCCGCCCGGACGGTCCTCATAGGTTCCCCGGTGCGGACCACAGACCAGCAGGCCGTTGTCATTGCGGATTTCGTAATCGGCGCAGCGGTTCAATTCGATCGACGTGCCGCGGATATTGCCGCGCCGGTTGCGGCAGTCGGCGTACAGCCGGCCGCGGTTGACGTAGGCGCCGCTGCAGCTGTCGCGGTAGTCGCCGCGCGGGGCGACGCGCTCTTGCAAGCCGCCGGGGGCGAACTCCTGGCCGGCGCCGGAAAGAACCGCCATGGCGGCAAGGGTTTCGATCAGCATGGGTCCCTCCAATCAGGTTTCCATGACGCCCAACGCGTCTGTGGAGCCACTGTTCAGCAGGCTGGATGAACCTTGGCTGTATGACGATGACGGCTTTCGTTTTCTTTTGCCGCGAATGAGCCTATATCGATGACATACGCGCCCGGCCGAAAGGTCGGGCGCCGTCGTATCCGGAACCCGCCGCAGCGGGCCAAAAACAGAAACATAGACGCTCATGACCGACATCCTCATGCCCAAGGCCACCGCGGTCTGGCTGGTCGACAACACCTCCCTCACCTTCGAGCAGATCGCCGACTTCTGCGGCCTGCATCCGCTGGAAGTGCGCGGCATCGCTGACGGCGACGTGGCGCGCGACATCCGCGGCGCCGATCCGCTGGTCAACGGCCAGCTGACCCGCGAAGAACTGGACAAGGCCCAGAACGACGAGACCTACCGCATGCAGGCCGTGGTCAGCCGCCACGCCGAACTGCTGAAGAGCCACAAGCCGGCGCCGAAATACACGCCGGTCTCGCGCCGTCAGGACCGTCCGGACGCCATCGCCTGGTTCGTGCGCAACCACCCCGAGGTGACCGACGCCCAGATCGCCAAACTGCTGGGCACCACCAAGTCGACCATCGAGAGCGTGCGCAACCGCACCCACTGGAACAGCGCCAACATCAAGCCGGTCGACCCGGTGACCCTGGGTCTGGTCGGCCAGCTGGCGCTTGACGAACTGGTCAAGAAGGCCGCCGACAAGAAGGCGAAGGACGACGCCAAGAAGGGCGGCGCCACCCTGCAGCCCGCCGACGCCGCCGAGCCGGCCGAGCCGGAGTTCGTGCCGGAAGCCCGCGAGCGCCGCGGCGCCGAGCCCACCGCCGCTTCGGTGTTCGGCCCCAAAGACTGAAAATGAAACGGCCCCGGATCGCTCCGGGGCCGTCTTTCTTTCTGCGGGAGGCCGTCGCTAGTGCGCTCGGGCCTCCAGACTGGTGATCTGTTCCTTGAGCCGGAGCTTCTGCTGCTTGAGCTCCCTTACGCGAAGCGAGTCCGTGGCCGGGTGGGTCGTCTCGCGGCGGATGATCTCATCCAGGTTGCGGTGACGGTTTCCCAGTTCGCGGATACGAGCTTCGATGGTCATGGCTTGCGCCTCCATGTCTAAGGGACCAGTACAGTCAGCGCCGGGTCTGACCGGCTGTAGAATCACATTCCAGTGAACTGCCGACCGTCCTGATACGGACCACCCTGGAGCCCGAATTGGCCGAAGATGTGAACGGAGCCGTACGGAACCATTCCGGCTCCACGCCCGCCAGATTGATCGTCGGAATTTCCGGAGCGTCCGGCGTGGCTTACGGCGTGCGCACGCTGGAGGCGCTGCGCGAGCTCGGGATCGAGAGCCATCTCGTCGTCACCCGCGCCGCCCTGCTGACCCTGTCGCAGGAGACCGATCTGTCGGCCGACGACCTGACGGGCCGCGCCGACGTGACGCACCGGCTGAACGATGTCGGGGCCTCGATCGCTTCGGGCTCGTTCCGGACCATGGGGATGATCGTCGCGCCGTGCTCCGTGCGGACCATGAGCGAAATCGCCACCGGGGTGACCTCGACCCTGCTGACCCGCGCCGCCGATGTGGTGCTGAAGGAGCGGCGGCCGCTGGTGCTGATGGTGCGCGAGACGCCGCTGCATCTGGGCCACCTGCGCACCATGACCGCCCTGACCGAGATGGGCGCGATCATCGCCCCGCCCCTGCCGGCCTTCTATGCGAAACCGGCTTCCATCGAAGAGATGGTCGACCAGTCCGTCGGCCGGGCGCTGGACCTGTTCGGGCTCGAATGGTCGGGCGTCCGACGCTGGGCGGGGCTGAAGGGCGTCACGGCCGAATGAGCGACCTGTGGGACTGGGCCGTCCGGGCCTATGCGTCCGACGGGGTCGGCGACGCCTGCCTGCACCTGCAGGACGCCGCCGGGCAGAACGTGCCTCTGCTGCTGTGGGCGGCCTGGACGGCGCGGACCGGGCGCAGTCCGGACGCCGACACGCTGGAGGCCGCCTGCGACGTCGCCCGGGCCTGGCAGGACACGGCGATCGCGCCGCTGCGGGCCGTGCGGCGGGCGATGAAGGGCCGCAATCCCGATCTGGACGACGCCGACCGCGAGGCGGTGCGGTCCCAGGTCAAGGCCGTGGAGCTGGAGGCGGAGCGCCGACTGCTGGCCGCGTTGGAGGCCCTGTCGCCGGCGCCGGCGGGCGCGCCGGGGCCCGTGCTGGAGGCGCTGATCGCCGTCGCCCGGCAGTGGTCGCCGATGACGCCGCGCCCCGGCCTGAGCGCACTCGCCGAACGGCTTCCGGCCTGAGCCGACGCGCGCTATAAGCCCGCGTCCGGGGCCCGACCATGAACGACGACGATCCTTTTCTGAGCGAGGAAGAGCTGGCGCTGCACGCCCGGCTCAAGGAATTGCGCCAGGAGCACGCCGACCTCGACGCCTCGATCGAGGCGCTGACGCAGATGCCCCTGCCCGATCAGCTGATGATCGCCCGGATGAAGCGCAAGAAGCTGACCCTGCGCGACGAGATCGTGAAGATCGAGGCCATCGTCCTGCCGGACATCATCGCCTAGGCGGTCACCGCCCCTTCTTGCGCACCCACATGGCGGCGTCGGCCTCGGCGAGCCAGACTTCCGGATCGGCGTGGGCGGCGAAGGCGCGGACGCCGAACGAACCGCCCAGACCGGCCGACTGGCCATCCCATTCGAACGGCGTCTCCTCGAGGGCGGCGGCCAGCTTGCGCGCCTTTTCCCGGCCCTCCTCGAGACCGGCGTTGAGCATCAGCAGGCCGAACTCGTCGCCGCCCAGCCGGCCCACGGCGTCCGACTCGCGCAGATTGGCCCGCATCATCTCGGCGACATGGACCAGGGCGGCGTCGCCGGCCGCGTGGCCCAGCCGGTCGTTGACCCCCTTGAAGCCGTCGAGGTCGAGGTAGAGCAGCACCGCCGGCACCTCGTGGCGCTGGCAGAAGGCCATGGCGCTCTTCATCGCGGCCACGAAGCCGCGCCGGTTCAGCGACGGCGTCAGCACGTCGTGGTCGGCCGCCGCCTCGGCCGCCTCGGCCCGGCGGCGCAGGGCTTCGACCTCGGCGCGGAGCCGTTCGATCTCGGCGATGGGGTCGATGACGGCCGCGTCGGTCACAGGCGAAAGGGCTCCCCGGCCGGCGACTCACCACGCTCCGGCCGGTGACAAGCCTAACGCCGTCGGTTGCGGGCGCAACGCGAGTCCTGTATCGCGCCGCTTTCGTCGGAAAGGGCTACGACTCATGACGACCGGAACGCCTCCTGTGGCGATCATCATGGGCAGCCGCTCGGACTGGCCGACGATGAAGCACGCCGCCGACGCGCTGGACCGGCTGGGCGTGGCCTGGGAGGCGAAGGTGGTCAGCGCCCACCGCACCCCCAAACGCCTGTTCGACTTCGCTACCGGCGCGCGCGCCGCGGGCTTCAAGGTGATCATCGCCGGGGCCGGCGGCGCCGCCCACCTGCCGGGCATGGCCGCCTCGATGACCGAACTGCCGGTGCTGGGCGTGCCGGTCGAGTCGAAGGCGCTCAAGGGCATGGACAGCCTGCTGTCGATCGCCCAGATGCCCGGCGGCGTGCCGGTCGCGACCCTGGCCATCGGCGAGCCGGGGGCCAAGAACGCCGGCATTCTCGCCGCCCAGATCCTGGCCCTGTCGGACGAGGTCCTGGCCGGACGGCTGGCGGCCTTCCGCGAGGCCCAGACCGAGGCGGTCCACGAGACGGTCGAGGACTGAGTGGCGCCCCTGCCCCCCGGATCGACCCTCGGCATTCTCGGCGGCGGCCAGCTGGGCCGCATGCTCAGCCAGGCGGCGTCGCGGCTGGGCTTCAACGTCGTCATCCTCGACCCGGAAGAGAACAGTCCGGCCGGCCGCGTCTCCCAGGGCCAGATCGTCGCCGCCTATGACGACCTGACCGCCCTGACCGTGCTGGGCCGGGTGGCGCAGGCGGTGACCTTCGAGTTCGAGAACGTGCCGGCCGCCTCGGTGGCGCGACTGGTCGAGGGCGGCGCCCTCGTGGCGCCGGGCTCCCGGGCGCTGGCCGTGGCCCAGGACCGGGTCGAGGAGAAGACCTTCCTGAACGGCGTCGGCGCGACGACCGTGGACTACGCGGCCGTCGACAGCCTCGACGACCTGCTGGCCGGTCTGGAGCGGCTGGGCGCCCCGGCCCTGCTGAAGACCCGGCGCGAGGGCTATGACGGCAAGGGCCAGGCCTGGATCCACGACGCGGCCGAGGCGGGCGCCGCCTTCGCGGCGGTCGGCGGCGCGCCGTCGATCCTTGAGGCCAGGGCCGACTTCACCCGCGAGCTCTCGGTGATCGCCGCGCGCGGCCGCGACGGGGCGGTCGCCGTCTATCCGCTGGGCGAGAACATCCACAAGGGCGGGGTGCTGAAGACCACCGTCGCCCCGGCCGCCGTCGACGCGAAGACGGAGAAGCGGGCCAAGGCCATCGCCAAAGCCATCCTCGAGGGCCTCGACTATGTCGGCGTGCTTGGGGTCGAGCTGTTCGATCTCGGGAACGGGACCTTGTTGGTCAACGAGATCGCGCCGCGCGTTCACAACACCGGCCACTGGACCCAGGACGGCTGCGCCTGCGACCAGTTCGAACAGCATATCCGCGCCATCGCCGGCTGGCCGCTGGGCCCGACCGCGGCCCACGCCCGGGTCGAGATGACCAACCTGCTGGGCGACGAGGTCGAGCAGTGGGCGAAGCTGGCCGGCAGGGCGGATGCGCGCCTGCACCTCTATGGCAAGGCCGAGGCCCGGCCGGGCCGCAAGATGGGCCATGTGAACCGGGTGAAGCCGCTGGACTGAGGGTCCGGGGGTACGGGATGACAGGGTTCGCCCTGAAAAAATCCCGACTCCAACTTCAGCACAATCGTGGATCATGCCCCGGGTGAGGGATCGCCGCGCCTGGACGGCGGCGGCGGGGTTCTGAAACTGTCAAAGACCAGGCCCGGCAGGCATTTCACCAGTATGCACGGGCCTGCGTCAGAAGCGGACGCAGAGCGGATTCGGGGACGATTCCGGCGCGACCGGGAGTGTCGGAATGACGCCCGAAGTGTCGGGATGACAGGGTCCGGGATGGCAGGGTTTTCGCCGCCTTTTCTGCTTTCGTCATTCCGGGCGGAGAGGCGCAGCCTCGGAGACCCGGAACCCAGCGGCGCGCGCGAGCGCGAACCTGTCGGGAGCGTCGGCGCCGGCCGTGTGAAGTCTCAGGCGCCGGTGTTTCGCCGCCGTCGCGGCGCCGCTGGGTTCCGGGTCTGCGGCGCGCTACGCGCGCCTTCGCCCGGAATGACGAAAGCTATTGAGGCGCTTTCGCCCCGTAGCGCATCCGGCTCAGCGCGTCGGTCATCCTGCGCAGCGGGGCGTCGAAGTCCTTGCCGGCCTTCCATTTCTCGAAGGCCATGACGTTCTCGATGCGGCGGGCGACGAAGGCGTCGGCGGCGTCCTTGCCGTCGAACCAGCGCATGGTCAGGGCCGGGATCAGGATGCCCGACAGGATGGCGCGCTTGGAATAGTGGTTCCAGTCGGTCGCCGTGTCGCCCGCCCAGTTCCACAGCAGGTCGGCCGTCTCCCACGCCAGCTTCAGCCCCAGATCGGTGTTGGTCGGCAGGGCCAGGAAGGCGGCGCAGCGGCGCGTGGCCTCGAGGTCGGCGGCGCCCGCCTCCATGCGGGCCGAGACAGCGCGGGCGATTCGCTCGCGGATCTTCAGCGATTTCGGGTCGACCTCGGCCAGCGAGGCCATGGCCCGGTCGTCGTGCCGCCGCGACAGCAGGGCGGCCAGGTCGCGTGCGCCATTGGGAAACAGCAGCTCCTCGTCGCCCCGCGACAGGCCGTTCGCCTCGCAGGCGGCGCGGACCATGCGGCCGTTCCAGCCCAGGGCCGGCGCGCGCTGGACGGCGGCGTCCAGCACCGCCTGTTCCATGCGGTCGGCCCAGTCTCCTTCAGGCGGGTCGTTCGACAGGTGTGGCGCGTCGGTCATGGCGCCAGCATAAGCCCGTCCGGCGGGCGTTTCGACCCTTCACATCTTGCCGCGACGATCTGGACAGGACCGGGCCGAACGTGTATCAGCCCGCCTTCATCCGCGGACCCCTGTCTGCCGGACCGAGATTTTATTTGTCTGCCCGTCTCCCTCACAGGACGCGGCGGGCGGCCAAAGGAGAGTTCAACCTGGTACAGATTTTCGTTCGCGATAATAACGTCGATCAAGCGCTGAAGGCCCTCAAGAAGAAGATGCAACGCGAAGGCAGCTTCCGGGAAATGAAGCGCCACGTGCACTACGAGAAGCCCTCGGAGAAGCGCGCCCGCCAGAAGGCCGAGGCCGTGCGCCGCGCCCGCAAGCTGGCCCGTAAAAAGGCACAGCGCGAAGGCGCGCTGTAAGACGACGCGATCTTGTG
>NZ_JAVHLH010000057.1:0-5559 GCF_031082345.1 Brevundimonas sp.
CTGAACCTGAGCCTCGGCGGCGAGCGGGACCAGCAGCACCGAAAACGCGGCGGCCGCGGCGGCCGAAGCCAGGGAATTCTTGAGGACGCGACGCATCGAAAGCTCTTCCACAAACGAGGAGGCGCGCCATATCCCGACGCCGGGCGCACGCTCGTTGCTGATAGCGGCTAAAGCGAGGCGCGGCAAACCCGCGCTGGCGCAAACCGTGGTGGCGGCGCGGGGGCCGAACGACTAGGTTCCGCCCATGACACTGCACGCGCCGATCCCGGCTCCCGAAAAGCGTCCGCTGACCGTGCGCCTGGCCACGCCGCGCGGCTTCTGCGCGGGCGTCGACCGGGCCATCCAGATCGTCGAACGCGCCATCGAAAAGTACGGCGCGCCCGTCTATGTGCGGCACGAGATCGTCCACAACCGCCATGTGGTCGACCGGCTCAAGGCCATGGGCGCCGTCTTCGTCAAGGAACTGGACGAATGCCCGGATGACCGGCCGGTGGTCTTCTCCGCCCACGGCGTGCCCAAATCGGTGCCGGAAGGCGCCCGGGCGCGCGAGATGCTTTATCTCGACGCCACCTGCCCGCTGGTCTCCAAGGTTCACGTCGAGGCCGAGCGCCACCACGCCGCCGGCCGCCACATCATCCTGATCGGTCACGCCGGCCATCCCGAGGTGGTCGGCACCATGGGCCAGCTGCCGCCCGGCGCGATCAGCCTGGTCGAGACGGTCGACGACGCCGAGGCCTTCCAGCGGCCGGGCGGGGCGTCGCTGGCCTACGCCACCCAGACGACGCTGTCGGTAGACGACACCAGCGAAATCCTGGCGGTGCTGAAGCGGCGCTTCCCGGAGCTGCCGGACCCGCACAAGGAAGACATCTGCTACGCCACCACCAACCGCCAGGAGGCGGTCAAGCGGCTGGGCGCGGGTTGCGAGCTGGTGCTGGTCGTGGGTTCGAAGAACTCCTCAAACTCGGTGCGGCTGGTCGAGGTGGCGCTCCGGGCCGGGGCGCGCGACGCCCGCCTGGTCGACGACGCCGCCCAGGTGGACTGGTCGTGGCTGGAAGGCGTGTCGACGCTCGGGATCACCGCCGGCGCCTCGGCGCCCGAACCGCTGATCGAGGCGCTGGTCGAAGCCGTTTGCGCGCGGTTCGACGCCGAGGTGATTGAGGATTCGGGGGAGCGGGAAACCGTGACCTTCAAGCTTCCGCGCCTGCTGACCGCCTGAGATCACCGCGCTTGCGCCGGCGGAGCCTTTGCCCTTGGCTGGCGTTCAGGAAGCGGTCTTCGGGGAACAGCATCATGCGTCGGTATCAGAGTGTCGGCCTCGGTCTGGCGGCCCTTGGCGTGGCCGCTCTCGCCGGCTGCGGAGAGCCGGACGCAACGGTCACGTCGCCGGCCGAGCCCACGACGCCGATCGAGGCGGCCGCGCCCGTCTCCGCCACGTACGTCTGCGATAGCGGACTGACCGTGGCCGTGGCCTACCCCGATCCGCAGTCCGCCCAGGTCACCTACAAGGACCGCACCTGGGTGATGCGCCTTGCCCCGGCCGCCTCGGGCGCCCGCTACGTCAACGCCGAAGTCGAATGGCGGACGGTTACGCGGGAAGGGGAGGAAAGCGCCACACTCAGCCGCCTTGGGGCGACCGAAGACGCAGGCACGGTCGTCCTGGAGCGCTGCCGCCGCCCGGGCGTCAGCGCCCTCCCTGTGACCCCTGTCCCGACTGTCGAGCCGGCCCCGGCGGGCTCCATCCAGGCGTCCGCGCCCTGCAAGGGTCCGCAGCTGAAACTCAGCCGGGTCGGCGGGGACGCCGGCGCGGGCAATCGCGTCTCCATCCTCGGCGTCCAGAACGTCGGGACCCGACCCTGCAGCCTCACCGGCTATCCGTCGATCACTCTCGAGGACCCGGAGGGTGACGCCCTCGCCGCTGTCCGCTCCGACCGAACCCTCGGCAGCTATTTACGGCCGGGCCAGACTCCGGGGCCCGTCGAACTCGCGCCCCAGGGACTGGGCTTCTTCGATATCGCGTGGAACGTCGTCCCGGATGAAAGCGCTGGCCGGACGACCTGCCCGTCGGTCGCCCGCATCCGGATGACAGCGCCCGGCGACACCTCGCCCGTCACCCTCGCCCAGGCCTTCACCCCCTGCGGCGGCCGCATCCGGATCAGCCCCTTCCGGACCGTGGCGGAACCCGAGCCGGCCGCCTGACGTCCAAGGGCTTCAAACCGCGTTCAAAACGGCGTAGCGGAGCGCGCATGACAGCGACCTTCCATGACCGCGTCCGCGCGGAACTCGCCGACATCGAGGCCCAGGGCCTGACCAAGCCGGAACGGGTCATCGCCTCCCGCCAGGGGCCGGTGATCAAGGTCGGCGGCCGCGATGTGCTCAATTTCTGCGCCAACAACTATCTCGGCCTCGCCGGCGACGAGCGGGTGGCCCAGGCCGGGATCAGGGCGCAGGAAAAATGGGGCGCGGGCACGGCCTCGGTCCGCTTCATCTGCGGCACGCTGGAGATCCACAAGGAGCTGGAGCGCGCGGTCGCGGACTATCTCGGTTTCGAGGACACGATCCTGTTCGCCGCCGCCTTCGACGCCAACGGCGGCCTGTTCGAACCCCTGTTCGGGGCCGAGGACGCGATCGTCTCCGACAGTCTGAACCACGCCTCGATCATCGACGGCGTGCGGCTGTGCAAGGCCAAGCGGTATCGCTTCGCCAACTCGGACATGGACGACCTCGAGACCCAGCTGAAACAGGCCCGGGCCGACGGCGCGCGCGAGATCGTCATCGCCACCGACGGCGCCTTCTCGATGGACGGCTATATCGCGAAGCTGAAGGACATCCGGACGCTGGCCGACAAGTACGACGCCCTGATCATGGTCGACGACTGCCACGCCACCGGCTTCCTCGGTCCGCAGGGTCGGGGCTCCTATGCCCACCACGGGGTCGAGATCGACTTCCTGACCGGCACCTTCGGCAAGGCCTTGGGCGGGGCCATGGGCGGCTTCATCTGCGCCACCTCCGAGGTCGTGGCCCTGCTGAAGCAGCGCGCCCGACCCTATCTGTTCTCCAACGCCCTGGCGCCGGCCGTCTGCGGCTCCAGCCTCGAGGCCATCCGCATCGCGGCCGGGGCCGAGGGCGACGCCCTGCGCAAACAGCTGTTCGCCAACGCCGTCCGCTATCGCGCCGCCATGACCGAGGCCGGCTTCACCCTGCTGCCGGGCGAGCATCCGATCATCCCGGTGATGCTGAACGACGCGAAACTGGCCCAGGATTTCGCGGCCCGGGCGCTCGAGCTCGGCGTCTATGTCATCGGCTTCAGCTTCCCGGTGGTGCCGCGCGGCCAGGCCCGCATCCGCACCCAGATGTCGGCGGCGCACACCTTCGAACAGATTGATCAAACGGTCGCGGTGTTCACGACGGCCGGCAAGGAATTGGGAGTTATCTGATGGCGGACACCATGAAGGCCCTGGCCAAGACCAAGCCGGGCGTCGGCCTTGAACTGATCGACGCCCCGATCCCGGTCGCGGGCGATGAGGACGTGCTGATCCGGGTGCACCGCACGGCCGTCTGCGGCACCGACATCCACATCTGGAACTGGGACGAGTGGAGCCAGAAGAACGTCCCGGTGCCGATGATCACCGGCCATGAGTTCTCCGGCGAGATCGTCGCCATCGGCAAGGATGTCGACCGCCGCCTCAGGGTCGGCCAGCGGGTCTCGGCCGAGGGGCATGTCATCGACCTCAACTCAGAGGCCGCCCGCGCCGGCCATTTCCACCTCGACCCCGACACCCGCGGCATCGGCGTCAACCGCCAGGGCGCCTTCGCCGAATTCGTCGTGGCCCCCGCCTTCAACGTCATCGAACTGCCCGACGACGTCCCTTATGAGATCGGCGCCATCCTCGACCCGTTCGGCAACGCCGTGCACACGGCGCAGCAGTTCGACCTGCTGGGCGAGGACGTGCTGGTCACCGGCGCCGGCCCGATCGGCATGATGGCCGCCGCCGTCGCCCGCCACGCCGGGGCCCGGACCGTGGTCCTGACCGACATCAACGATTTCCGCCTTGAGCTGGCCCAGAAGGTCGCGCCCGGCGTGCGCACGGTGAACACCACGAAGGAAGACCTGCACGACGTCATCCACGAGCTGGGCATGAAGGTCGGCTTCGACGTGGCGCTGGAAATGTCGGGCTCGCCGATCGCCTTCAAACAGTGCGTCGACACCCTGATCATGGGCGGCGGCATGGCCATGCTGGGGATCCCGTCCAGGCCGATGGAGACGGACTGGGGCGCCATCATCCTCAAGGCCCTGACCATCAAGGGCGTCTACGGACGCGAGATGTTCACCACCTGGCGCAAGATGCTGGGCCTGCTCAAGGCCGGCCTCGACCTGCGGCCCCTGATCACCCACCAGATGGGCTACGAGCGCTTCGAGGAGGGCTTCGAGGCCATGCGCTCGGGCCAGTCCGGCAAGGTCGTGCTCGACTGGGACAAGGCGGCGTAAGGACGGATCAGACCATGACGGTCGGCCCGATCGTGGCCTTTCTGGAAGGCGAGGGGCCGGACGCCCGGGGACGCTCCCTGTTCGACGTTCTGGCGATGGACAACGTCGCGCTGGAACAGACCCACGACTACATCCAGTGGCTGTTCCCCCTGCCGGAGCCGTCGCGCGCGGCGCCGGACGCCCCGGTCCTTTCGGAGGACGAGGTCGGGGCGATCCGGGATTCGGCCATGGCGCAGATCGCCCTCGCCGCCGCGACCGACCGGATGGATGGCTTCTACCGCGCCACCCACGACTGGCTGATGCCGAACGACCACAATCACCTGCGGATCACGCGGATCATCCGGTCGTTGCGGCTGCTGGTCGGGGACGACCAGGCGAACGCCTTCCGGGCCGCCATCCTGTGGCGGGTCGAGGCGACGCGGGCGCCGGTCAGCGCCCGCAGCCGCGGCTACTGGTCGACCGCCTGAAATCAGGCGGCGGCCGGCTCGTCCTTCTTCATCGTCGCCATGAAGACGATGACGACGAACAGCAGCATCGACCCGACCAGCATGAACTCCGAGGCGATCATCGCGGGCAGGAACAGCGGCTTCTGCAACAGCATCAGCGTCAGCGACGGCATCAGGATCAGGAAGCCCAGCACCGACAGGGCGAAATGCGCCATCGGCAGCCAGCCGCGTCCGGCCGCCGGGAAGACCCGGTAGAACAGGCCGAACAGCATCATCGAGGCGAAGCCGAGCAGGTTGATGTGGGCGTGCACGGGCCTGAGCACGAAGTCCTGGTTCGCGCCCATCCAGACGCCCAGCGACATGCCCACCAGGGCCGACAGCACGCCGAGGCGCAGGAAATTATTCGATACCGACATTGGAAAAGGTCCCTCCGACTTAAAACGGTCGGCTCGTAAACCGCCGTTCCCCAAGGGGCGCAAGTTACATCGCAGTCAGCCTGAGGGCGCAATGGGGGCCGTGGCCCCCGCCGCTAGCGCCTGCGCCACTGTTCCGGCCGGTCGAAGGATCCGTTCCAGGCTCCGGCGCCCCGCGCCTCGGCCGCCAGCTCCTCGTCGACATAGTCCCGAC
>NZ_JAVHLH010000057.1:5569-12716 GCF_031082345.1 Brevundimonas sp.
GTCCCGACTGTAGCGGCGATAGGCCAGCGCCAGCCCCTCGGCCACCAGGGCGCCGGCGACGTCGACGCCCGCGTGCTCGCAACGGCTGACCTTGCGGCCGTAGCGGTCGGTGTCGAGCACGCGGCAGATCAGGCCCCGGCCTTCGACCCGGTCCTTCAGGGCGTGCGTCGCCGCCGCCCCGCAGGCCCAGGCTCCGCGCGGGCCGTCGCACATCTGATCGCGCTCGAAGGCGTCGATGCCGTGCAGGCGGACCCGCACCGCCCCCACGTCGAGGGTGTCGCCGTCGACCACCCGTCCGATGCCTTTCAGCCGGCCGGCCGACGCCCCGGCCCGGGCCGGCTCGACCTCGGCGCGGGCGACGTCGGCGCCCGGTCGCAGGATCAGAACCACCGCCAGCACCATGCAGGCCAGCACCAGCGCTTCGGTCAGGATGCCGACCCGGCTCCGGGATTTCCTCCACGGGCTCCGCGTCCGGCGGGGGTATCCGCGTCCAGCCATCATCTCACCTGTCGGGCGTTCGCCGGCAGGGTCGTCGATCAACCTTTCCCGACCGTTGCGGTCAGTCCCCGAGAGCCCTGGCCAGGGCGCGCTCGAAGCCGGCCGCCTCCGGCCCCGGGAGGACCTCGCCGAGACGGCCGTCCTGAAACAGTTCGAACACGCGGGGATGGACGTAGGAGGTCCGGCACACCGTCGGCGTATTGCCCAGCAGGCCCGCCACCGCCTTGACGCAGACGGTGATCCGGCGTTTCGCCTCGGTCGGCGACGACGGCGGCTCCATGTCGCGCAGGGCCCGGGCCGCCGACACCGTCCCGGCCCAGGTCCGGAAATCCTTGGCCGAGAACTGCTCGCCCATGGCCTCGCGGATGTAGGCGTTCACATCGTCCGAGGTGACGGCGCACAGCGCGCCGTCCGCATCCCGGTATTTGAACAGCTGCTGGCCCGGCAGCTCGCGCAGGTTTCGCACCATCGCAGCCAGCCGGCGGTCCCGGACTTTCACCTCGTGCTCGACCCCGCTCTTGCCCTTGAAGGCGAAGGTCAGGGCCGCGCCGTCGATCTCGAGATGCCGCTTGTTCAGCGTGGTCAGGCCATAGGACCGGTTCTGCTTCGCATACTGGGCGTTGCCGACGCGGATCAGGGTGATCTCCAGCAGCCGCACCGCGGTGGCCAGCACCTTCTCCCGCGACACGCCCCGCCGACCGAGATCCGCCTCGACCCGACGCCGCAGCATCGGCAGGGTGCGCGCGAACTCCGGCAGGCGCTCGAACTTGGTCTCGGCGGCGTGGGCGTGCCAGGCGGGGTGGTAGCGGTACTGTTTGCGGCCCTTCAGGTCCCGCCCCGTGGCCTGGATGTGGCCCGAGGCGCGCGGGCAGATCCAGACGTCGGTCCAGGCCGGAGGGATGGCGAGCGCGCGGACCCGGTCGAGGATTTTCCGGTCGCGGATCAGACGGCCCTGCGGGTCGTGATAGGCGAAGCCCTTGCCAGAGGCCGTGCGCCTCAGCCCCGGGAGCTCGTCGCTGCAGAACGTCAGGCCGGCGGGAACCTCGGCCCGCGTTTCGACCGCCAGGGCGCCGTGGGCCATCAGCGCAGCCCGCCGGATGATGTCGTCGCCATGTCAGCCTCTTGAGGATTTGCGCAGCGCCAACGTGGGCCGATGTCCGCCGGTTCCCCTTGACCGGCGGGGCGGGGCGCGAGAGGGCAGGGCGATGAACTATCGTCACAGCTTCCACGCCGGGAATTTCGCCGACCTCGTCAAACACGCCCTGGTCCTGTGGCTGCTGGAGCGGCGGCAGGCCTCGGGGCCGGTGGCGGTGATCGACACCCACGCCGGGGCCGGGATCTACGACCTGACCGGCGACGGCGCCCGTTCGAAGGAGGCCGAGGCGGGCATCGCCCGCCTGATGGCCGCCGCCGACCGGCCGCCGCTGATCGAGGCGCTGGCGGCCGAGGTGGCGCGGCTCAATCCAGACGGCGGCGTGCGCCTGTATCCCGGCTCGCCCCGGCTGATCGCCGGACGGCTGGGCGACGAGGACCGCTATGTCGGGTTCGAGCTGCATCCGCCGGTTCTCGACCTGCTGACCGGGGCGCTGGAGGCCTTTCCCCAGGCCGCGGCCGAGGGCGGCGACGGCTATGATCAGGCGAGGGCGTGGGCGGCGGAGGCGACGGCCCCATTCGTGCTGATCGACCCGCCGTTCGAACAGCCGGACGACTACAATCGCGCCGCCGACACCGCCGCCGCCATCGTCCGGGCCGATCCGAGGGCGACGGTCGCGATCTGGACCCCCTTGAAGGACATGGAGACCTTCGACGGCTTCCTGCGGCGGCTCGACAAGGCCGGGATCAAGCGGGCGCTGGTGGCCGAGGCGCGGCTGCGCCCCCTGACCGATCCGATGAAGATGAACGGCTGCGCGGTGGTGGTGCTGAACCCGCCGCCGGGGGCCGAGGCGGCGGCGAACGAGGTCTGCGGCTGGGTCGCGGCGACACTGGGCGGCGAGGGGGCCCGGTCCGAGGTCTGGTTTACGGGCTGACCCGCTATTCGATGACCTCGCCCGCCTCGTAGAGGTGCGGCTCGAAGGTGGCGATGGCCATGATCGGCTCCATGGCGGCGTTGACGGCGGGGCTGCGGGCCATGGCCTTCCAGTCCTCGCGCGAGCGCCAGACGGCGTGCACCGCCGCCACCTTGCCGTTGAGCCCGCGATGCAGGGTGGCCGATATGAAACCCTCCGCCTCGCGCTGCGAGCGGACCATGACGGCCAGACGCTCCATCAGCGCATCCAGCCGCTCGGGCTCGCAACGGTAGACGTTGATCAGGACGACAGGATCGGAGGCGGCTTCGGTCATGAGCCGCCCCATAGAGGATCGCCCTTCCCCCGTCTTGCGCCATCGCCCATATCGGTCGGAGATGGAGCGGCGAATGACCCGAATTGCGATCCTGGAGACTGGGGCGCCGCCTCCGGCGCTGGCCGGGCGGCACGGCGACTACCCCGCCATGTTCCGCGCCCTGCTGGGCGAAGGGTTCGCGTTCGAGACCTTTGACGCCCAGGACGGGGAGCGGCCCGACCCGACCGCCTTCGACGCCGTCATCATCACCGGCTCGCCGGCGGGGGTCTATGAAGACCCCGCCTGGATCGCCGACCTGCTCGACTGGATCCGCGCGGCGAAGGGCCGGACCCGGCTGATCGGCGTCTGTTTCGGGCATCAGGCCATGGCCCAGGCGCTGGGCGGCCGGGTCGAGAAGTCCGACCGCGGCTGGGGCGTCGGCCTGCATCGCTATGAGGTGGTCTCGACCGAACCGTGGATGACGCCGGCCGCCGCGACCGTCGCTCTCCCGGCCTCGCATCAGGACCAGGTCGTCGAACAGCCGCCGGGCGCCCGGGTCATCCTGAGCAGCGCCTTCACCCCGTTCGCGGGCCTGGCCTGGGACGACGACGCCGTCAGCCTGCAGGGCCATCCGGAGTTCACGCCGGCCTACGCCGCCGATCTGACCGGCGGTCGGCGCGCGCAGATCGGCGCGGCGGTCACGGACCACGCGCTCGCGAGCCTCGCGCAGCCGGATGACCGGGAACGGGTCGGCGAATGGCTGGGCCGGTTCGCCGAATCGCGCCCTCGCCGCTAGCCGCCGCCTCATCCCGGGCGCGCTAAACCTTGCGCAACATATGTGTGCGAGGACGGAGGATCACGTCGGAATCCTCATGTCGCTTTTTCGAATCCTGGCGGCGAGTCTTGTTCTGCTCGCTGCACTTGTCCCGGCGTCCGGCAGCGCCGCGCAGGCGGCCGCGGACGCGCGTCGGGCCGAGGATTCGATGGCGCTCGCCCGGTTCGTGGAGCGACGGGCGGCCTCCACCAATTTCTCCGCGCTTGAGGCGTTCGGCCTGGCTGCTGTCCGGCGCGGCGACCGGGAGGGCCTGAACCGGCTCTATCATGTCACCTGGACCATTCTGAACCAGGGCGAGTTCGAACGGGCCGCGGTGTGGAACCGCCGTCTGGCCGAGGCGGCGGGTCAGCAAGCCGACGCCCGCTATGTCGACATCGCCCGGCTGAACGACCTGACGATGCGATACGACCAGGGTGAAGCCGGCGTCTCGGCCGAGATGGATCGGTTCGCCCGGACCGGGCGCGACTGGTTCGTTCGGGCGCACGCCGCCCGGCTGGCGGCCCTGGCCCGGGTGGACGAAAGCCGAATCGGCGAGGGCCTTGAGCTGCTGGCGCGGGCCCAGGCGGACATCCCGGAAGACGACCCCTTCGCGGCGACCGCCCAGGCCGGAATCTGGGAAGTCACCGGCATGGCGCTGAAGGAGCTGAACGACGTCGAAGGCGCCGCCGCCGCCTTCCGCAAATTTGAGATCGACTATTCCAACCCGGCCTATCCCCGGCCGGATTTCGACAGCCTCTACAACCTGGCCATGATGGCGGTGAGGGTCGGCGATCAGGCGCGCGCCGCGGAATACTGGGCGGCCCACCATCGTCTCGCGCGTCGTTCCGACCTTCCGACGCTGGCGATCTATGACGCCAGCCTGTGCGCCACCGTCGCCGACGCGCGTCAGGCTCCGCGAGAGGTCCTGGCCTGCATCGAACCGTACGGAGAGGACCTGGGCGCGGCCGCCTTCATGGCCCGCGACGTCCTGCCCCTGCGGGCCATCGCCCGCGCCCGCACCGGCCAGACCGCGGCCGCCCGCCGGGATCTCGAGGCCCTTAAGCGTCTGGAGGCCGGCGGGGTCGACCTCCAGATCGATCACGTCGAGGCCGAGGTGCTGTTCGCCGAAGGTCGGACGGCGGAGGCTTTCCGGCTGTTGCGCAAGCACATGCTGGAGGACGAGACGGCCACGGCCCGGAGCTTCAGCGCCGGCATCCACCAGGTCACCGGCGACATGCAGCAGCAGTTGGCGGAGCGGCGCCAACAGCTGGAGACGGCGCGGGCCAACACCAATCTGCAGCGCGCCGTGATCGCCATCGGCATCATCTTCCTGCTGTTCGCCATCGGGACGGTGGTCTGGCAATCGCGACAGGCGGATCGGTTGCGGGCGGCGCAGCGGCGGGCGGAGGACGCCAACCGGGCGAAGAGCGAATTCCTGGCCAATATGAGCCACGAGATCCGCACGCCGCTGAACGGGGTGGTGTCGATGGCCGATTCCCTGACCCGCAGGCCGCTGGGTCCGCAGGAACGGGAGATGGTCGAGCTGATCCGCTCGTCGGGCGTGACGCTGGAACGGCTGCTGTCCGATATCCTCGACAGCGCAAGGATCGAGTCCGGTCAGGTGGCGATCGAGCCGGCCCCGTTCGACCTCGAACAGGCGGTCAGCGACATCGGCGCCCTGTGGCGGGTCAAGGCCGAGGACAAGGGCGTGGCCCTGGAGGTCGATTTCGATCCCGCCCTGTCGGGGCAGTTCGAGGGCGACGCCGTGCGGCTGCGCCAGGTGCTGACCAACCTCGTCAACAACGCCCTGAAATTCACCAGCAAGGGTTCGGTTCGCCTGGCCGTCTCGGCGGGGGCGGATGACCGGATCACGTTCCGGGTCAGCGACACCGGGGTGGGCTTCGACCGCGAGCAGCGCAACCGCATCTTCCGGCGCTTCCACCAGGCCGACGGTTCGATCACGCGACGGTACGGCGGCACGGGCCTGGGCCTGGCCATCTCGACCGCCCTGGTCGACCTGATGGGCGGCGCGCTGGACTGCGAAAGCACCCCGGGAGAGGGATCGAGCTTCTGGTTCGAAATCCCGCTGCCGCGCGTCGAGCAGGCGAAGTCGCCGGCCGACGCGCCGCAAGCGGCGACGCGCGACGTCGAGGCGGTCGCGTTGCGCATCCTTCTGGCCGACGACCACCCGGCCAACCGCAAGGTCGTCGAGATCATGCTGGGGGCGACCGAGATGGAGCTGGTCGCCGTCGAGGACGGCCGTCAGGCGGTCGACGCCTTCATCGAGGGCGGCTTCGACCTGGTGCTGATGGACATGCAGATGCCGGTCATGGACGGTCTGACGGCGACCGCCGCGATCCGCCGCCACGAGGCCGAGCACGGGTTGAAGCGCACCCCGGTGCTGATGCTGACGGCCAACGCCATGTCGGAGCATGTCGAGGCCGGGCGCGCCGCCGGCGCCGACGGCCACCTGACCAAGCCGGTGACCATGGCCGGCCTGTTCGACGCCATCGGCACGGCGCTGGAGCCGGCGCGCGAGCTTGAGACGGCCTAGGCTACGGCCACTTCACCACCGGAGGCATCGAGCTGAGGATCGACTCGACATTGCCGCCGGTCTTGAGCCCGAACATGGTGCCGCGGTCGTAGAGCAGGTTGAACTCGACATAGCGGCCGCGCCGGATCAGCTGTTCCTCGCGCTCCTCCGCCGTCCAGGGCTCGGCCATCCGGCCCGCGACGATGCGCGGATAAACCTCCAGGAAGGCCTCGCCGACGTCGCGGGTGAAGGCGAAGTCGCGGGCCCGGTCGCCACTGTCCAGATGATCGTAGAAGATGCCGCCGGTGCCGCGCGGCTCGTTGCGGTGCGGCAGGAAGAAATACTCGTCGCACCAGGCCTTGAACCTGGCATGCCACGCCGGGTCATGGGCGTCGCAGGCGGCCTTCATGGCGGCGTGGAAGGCGACGGTGTCCGGGTGATCCTGGCGCCGGTCGACGTCCAGCACGGGCGTCAGGTCGCCGCCGCCGCCGAACCAGCCTTTGGTCGTGGCGATGAAGCGGGTGTTCATGTGCACGGCCGGGACGCGCGGGCTGACCGGGTGGGCGATCAGACTGATGCCGGTGGCGAAGAATCGGGGGTCCTCCGCCGCGCCCGGCACGCCCTTGGCGTAGTCGGCCGGGAAGGTCCCGTGCACCGTCGAGACATGGACCCCGACCTTCTCGAACAGCCGGCCGTGCATCATGCCCATGACCCCGCCGCCGCCGTCCTTGCGGTCCCAGGGCGTGCGCACGAAGCGGCCGGGCTCGCCGGGGAAGAGGTCGGCGGGCGCCAGGTCCTCCAGCGCCTCGAAGGCGGCGTGGATGCGGTCGCGCAGGTCCTCGAACCAGGCGCGGGCTTCGGTCTTCTGCAGGGCGAGGGGGTCGGCGGCGTCGGTCATGGAGGCGGCTTGTAAGGGGGTGAGGTCCGAGGGTCGAGGGGAGAGGGCGTCGGCGGCTTCTCCCTCCCCGTCCCGGGGAGGGTGG
>NZ_JAVHLH010000058.1 GCF_031082345.1 Brevundimonas sp.
CCCCAACGTCTATCTACCCCCCATGCGCCAGTCCTTCGATGAAACCACCGATCCGTCCTTCGGGGCCAAACACCTGCCGCGCGTCCGCGCGAAGATGGCCGAGCAGGGCCTCGACGGCCTGCTGGTCCCGCACGAGGACGAGCACCAGAACGAATATCTGCCCGAGGCCAACGACCGCCTCGCCTGGCTGAGCGGCTTCACCGGCTCGGCCGGCGCCGGGGCCGTGCTGACCGACCGGGCGGCGGTGTTCGCGGACGGCCGCTACACGGTTCAGGTCCGGGCCCAGGTCGATCCGGCGCAGTTCGAGATCCTGTCGCTGGAGAACAACGGCCTCGCCGCCTGGCTGGAGAAGGCCCCCAAGGGCGCGACCATCGGCTATGACCCGCGCCTGCACAGCCCCGACGCCCTGGCCTCGCTCAAGCGCGCGGCCAAAAAGGCCGGCGCCGTGCTGAAGCCCGTCGAGGCCAATCCGATCGACCTGGCCTGGGGCGCTGAGCGACCGGCGCAGCCGACCGCGCCCGTGGTCCCGCACGACGATCGCTACACCGGCGAGACCAGCGCCTCGAAACGGGCCCGCATCGGCGAGGCGATCCGCGAGGCCGGCGCCGACGCTTCGATCCTGACCGCGCCGTCGTCGATCGCCTGGCTGTTCAATATCCGCGGCGGCGACGTCATCCGCACGCCCCTGCCGCTGGCCCAGGCCGTGGTGAAGGCCGACGGCACAGCGCGGCTGTTCCTCGATCCCCGCAAGGTCACCAACGCCCTGCCGGGCTGGCTCGGCGACGCGGTGACCCTGGAGGCGCCCGAGGCGCTGCCCGCCGCCCTCGACGCTCTGAAAGGGCAGGCGGTCCTGGTCGATCCCGGCCAGTCGCCGGCGTGGTATTTCGACCGGCTCGAAGCCGCCGGCGCGACGGTCGTGCGCGGCATGGACCCGTGCACCCTGCCGCGGGCCTGCAAGAATCCGGTCGAGATCGAGGGCTCGCGTCAGGCCCACATCCGCGACGGCGCCGCCCTGAGCCGGTTCCTGCACTGGGTCGACACGACGGCCCAGCAGACCCTGCCCGACGAGCGCGAGATCGCCGCGACGCTGGAACGCTTCCGCGAAGAAACCGGCGCCCTGCAGGACCTGTCGTTCGACACCATCGCCGGGGCCGGGCCCAACGGCGCCCTGCCGCACTACAAGCCGGTGACCCGCACCATCCGCCGCATCGAGAAGGGCAGCCTGCTGCTGGTCGACGGCGGCGGCCAGTATCTGGACGGCACCACCGACGTGACCCGCACCATGGCCATCGGCGAGCCGACGGCTGACCAGCGCCGGATGTTCACTCTCGTGCTCAAGGGCCATATCGCCATGGCGACGGTGCGCTTCCCCGCCGGCACCACCGGCCACCAGCTGGACGCCCTCGCGCGCCTGCCGATGTGGATGGCCGGTCTCGACTATGACCACGGCACCGGCCACGGCGTCGGCAGCTATCTCGGCGTCCACGAGGGGCCGCAGCGCATCGCCAAGGCCCCCAACGCCCAGCCGCTTCTGACCGGCATGATCCTGTCCAACGAGCCCGGCTACTACCGCGAGGGTCATTGGGGCATCCGCATCGAGACCCTGCAGGTGGTCACCGAACCCGCGGCCATCCCCGGCGGCGAGCGCCCCATGCACGGCTTCGAACAGCTGACCCTGGCCCCGCTGGACCGCAAGCTGATCGACGTCGCCCTGCTGACGCCGGACGAGCGCGCCTATGTCGACGCCTATCACGCGGAGACGCTCGCCAAGGTCGGTCCGCTGCTGGACGGCAAGGCGAAGGCCTGGCTGGACGCGGCCTGCGCGCCCTTGAAATAAGGCGGAACGGCGCCCACCTCCCGGGAGCCGGCGGATGCGTCGCCGGCTTCCCACATTTCAGGAGACGCGCTGATGAAGACGCGCAAGCTGGGCCGCTCGGGCCCCGAGGTTTCGGCCATCGGTCTCGGCTGCATGGGCATGGCCGCCTTCTACGGCCAGCCGTCCGACGAGGGGCAGGCGACGGCCGTAATCCACCGCGCGCTCGACCTCGGCGTCACCTTCTTCGACACCGCCGAGATGTACGGCCCGCACACCAACGAGATCCAGCTCGGCAAGGCCCTCGCCGGCCGCCGTGACGAGGCCTTCATCGCCACCAAGTTCGGCATCGGCTACAATGCCGACCGCACCGCTTTGGCCGTCGACGGCTCCCCGGCCAACGTCCGCCGCGCCATCGAGGGCAGCCTCAAGCGGCTGGGCGTCGACCACGTCGACCTCTACTACCTGCACCGCGTCGACCCCGACACGCCGATCGAGGAGACGGTCGGGGCGATGGGCGAACTGGTGACCGAGGGCAAGGTCCGCTTCCTCGGCCTGTCGGAGGCCGCCCCCGCCACCCTGCGTCGGGGCCATGCGACCCACCCGATCACCGCCCTGCAGACCGAATACTCCCTTTGGAGCCGCGACCCCGAGGACGAACTGCTGGCCGTTTGCGACGAACTGGGCATCGGATTCGTGCCCTACAGCCCGCTCGGCCGCGGCTTCCTCTCGGGCGAGATCAAATCGGTCGACGACCTGGCGCCCGACGACTTCCGCCGCGCCAACCCGCGCTTCCAGGGCGAGAATTTCCAGAAGAACCTCGACCTGGTCGAGGCTGTGAAGGCCATCGCCGCCGACAAGGGGGTCACCGCCGCCCAGCTGGCCCTCGCCTGGGTGCTGGCGCAAGGGCCGCACCTCGTGCCCATTCCCGGCACCCGCCGCATCCGCACCCTCGAGGAGAACGCCGCCGCCGTCGACCTGACCCTGACGCCGGAAGACCTCGCCCGCATCGACGCGGTCTTCCCCAGGGGCGCCGCCGCCGGCCACCGCTACGCCGAGGCCGCCCGCTCCGCCCTGAACCGCTAGCCCCCGATCAGAGCCAGCCATTCGTCCTCGGTCAGCACCTGAACGCCGTGCTTCTGCGCCTCGGCCATCTTCGACCCCGCCCCGGGCCCGGCGACGAGATAGTCGGTCTTCTTCGACACCGACCCGGACACCTTGGCCCCGAGGCTCTCCGCCCGGGCTTTGGCCTCGTCGCGGGTGAACCGTTCCAGCGCGCCGGTGAAGACCACGGTCTTGCCCGCGACGGCGGTGTCGGACTTCGGCTTCTCGGCGTCCTCGATCCGGTCCAGTTCGGCCACGAGGGCGTCGACCATGGCGCGGTTGTGGGTCTCGCGGAAGAACAGCGCCAGGGCCCGGGCCGCCACCGGTCCGACGCCCGACACGCCGGCGATCTGGCCGAGCCCCTCGGATGGCCCCTCGTTGCGGGCGATCTCGGCCAGCCGGACCAGCCCCACCCAGTCGTCCGCCAGGGTCGCCAGCCCGCGCCGCGCCGGGGCGGCGAGACCGGGGAAGGCGAGGGCGATCTTCTGGTCCAGCGGCGCCTCCGGCCACGGATCTTCAGCGGGCGGCGACGCCTCCGCCAGCGCCGCGACCACGCGCGGCGACACGGCGTGGGCCTCGTTCAACCGGACCCAGGCCTCGCTCGGGATGCCCTCGGCCGCGGCGAGGCAGGCGGCCTCGAAGGCGGGCCAGGCCTCGAAGGCGCGGGCCAGGACGATGGAGGTCTGCTCGCCGATGTCCCGCACCCCGAGCCCATAGATGAAGCGGTCGAGGGCGATGGTTCGCCGGGCGTCGATGCCGGCGACCAGATTACGCACGCTGGTCTCGCCATAGCCGTCCTCGGCCCGCAGGGTCTCCAGCTTCGCCTCGTCCCGGGCGAGGCGGAAGATGTCGGCGGGCTGGTTGATCCAGCCGCGTTCGTGGAAGGCGACCAGCTGCTTCTCACCCAGCCCCTCGATGTCGAAGGCGCGGCGGCTGCAGAAATGCTTCAGGTGCTCGATGCGCTGGAACGGGCAGGCCAGTTCGCCGGTGCAGCGCCGCACCACGCTCTCGACGCCCGAGGCGTTGGTCTCCTTCACCAGCGCCGTCTTCAGCGGGCAGATGCAGACGTGGGGAAACTCGTACGGCTCCCCGCGACCGGGACGATCCGCGTCGACCACGCCGAGGATCTGCGGGATCACGTCGCCGGCGCGCTGCAGGGTGACGGTGTCGCCGATGCGAACGTCCAGCCGGGCGATCTCGTCGGCGTTGTGCAGGGTGGCGTTGCGCACCACCACGCCGCCGACGGTGACCGGATGCAGCCGCGCCACCGGCGTGTGCGACCCCGTGCGCCCCACCTGGATGTCGATCCCCTCCAGCACCGTCTGGGCCTGCTGGGCCGGAAACTTGTGGGCGATGGCCCAGCGCGGGGTGCGGGCGACGAAGCCGAGGCGCGCCTGCCAGTCCAGCCGGTCGACCTTGTAGACCACGCCGTCGATGTCATAGCCGAGCGTGGCCCGGTCCGCCTGCAGCCCGTCGTAGAGCGCCATCAGTCCGGCCGCGTCCTCGACCCGGCGCGAGCGGTCGTTGACCGGGAAACCCCACGCGCGGAGCGCCTGCAGGGCGTCCCACTGGGTCTCGGCGAAGGAGGCCGACACCTCGCCCCAGGCGTAGGCGAAGAAGCGCAGCGGCCGCTTCGCCGTGATCGTCGGGTCCTTCTGGCGCAGCGAGCCGGCGGCGAAATTGCGCGGGTTGGCGTAGGTGCGCGTCCCCGCCGCCTCGGCCGCGGCGTTGAAGGCGTCGAAGGCGTCGTTGGGGGCGTAGACCTCGCCGCGCACCTCGATCACCTCGGGCCAGCCGGCGCCGGACAGCCGCTCGGGTATGTCGTCGAGAGTGCGCAGATTGGCGGTCACGTCCTCGCCGGTGCGGCCGTCGCCCCGGGTCGCGCCGCGCACCAGCACGCCGTTCTCGTAGCGCAGGCTGGCCGACAGGCCGTCGATCTTGGGCTCGGCGACGAAGGCCACATGCGCGTCCGCGGGCAGCTTCAGGAACCGGCGGATGCGGGCCTCGAAATCGGCCACCTCGCCGGGGTCGAAGGCGTTGTCCAACGACAGCATCGGCACGCCGTGGCGAACCTCGGCGAACTGGCTCGACACCGCCGCCCCGACCACCTGCGACGGCGAATCGGCCATGGTCAATTCGGGGAAGCGGCTCTCGATCTCAAGCGCCCGGCGCTTCAGCGCATCGTAGTCGGCATCGGAAATCTCGGGCGCGTCGTGGCTGTGGTACAGGGCGTCATGGTGCGCGAGCGCGGCCGTCAGCCGGGTGAATTCCTCCCGGGCCTGGTCCTCGGTCAGCTGATCGACGGCGGTGTCGGCCATGGGAATCGCGTTCGCTCCGGTTCTTCGCCCGACTTCTAGCACCCCCGGCGAACGCCGCGAGGGCGCCCCGGTTTCCCCTCTCATGACATGAGCTTAACCTGACGCGCGCGCCGCCGTCTGCTAAGCGTCCGGGCATCAAACGGAGCCCCCATGCGTCATCTTCGTCTCGCCGCCCTTTCGCCGCTGGCCGCGGTCCTGCTGCTCAGCGCCTGCGGCACCGCCCCGACACCGGAGGTTCCGGCCGCGCCGCAGCCGTCGGCCATGCACGCCCAGTTGCTGGAGGATGTGCGCATCCTCTCCGCCGACGACATGCAGGGCCGCGACACGGGGGCCGCGGGCGGGGCGATGGCGCGGGCCTATATCGTCGGCCGCCTTGAGGCGCTGGGCGTCGCCGCCCCGCCGATGGGCCGCGAACAGCCGTGGGAGATGCAGGGCCGCACCCGCGAGGGGCCGAAGACCTTCAACGGCGTCAATGTCCTGGGCGTCATCCCCGGCACGCGCGTCGCCAATCGCTACATCGTCGTGACGGCCCACTACGATCACGTCGGCGTCTCGGACGGGCAGGTCTACAACGGCGCCGACGACAACGCCTCGGGCGTGGCCACCATGCTGGCCCTGGCCGCCGATCTGAAGCGCCAGGCGCCCGAGCACAGCGTGCTGATCGTGGCGCTGGACGGCGAGGAGCGCGGCCTGCTGGGCGCGCGTCATTTCGTCGAGGCCCCGCCGGTGCCGCTCGAATCGCTCGCCATGAACCTGAATTTCGACATGACCGCCCGCGCCGAGACCGACGGCAAGCTGTGGGTCACCGGCACTCACCAGCACCCGGGCTTCCGCCCCCTGCTTGAAGCGCTTCCGGCCAATGGCGCGGTCGCCCTGGCCTTCGGCAAGGACACGCCGCAGGACACCGGCGAGGACAACTGGGTCAACGCCTCCGACCACGCGGCCTTCCACCGGGCCCAGGTGCCGTTCCTGTACCTCGGCGTGAACTACCACCCCGACTATCACCGCCCGTCGGACGACTTCGTCACCATCACGCCCTCGGTCTTCATCAGCGCCACCGAACTGTCGATCGCCAGCTTCCGGGCCCTGGATCGCGGGCTGGACCGCTAGGAGTCGACACCAGCGGCCCCGCGTGGTGGGCTGCGGGCCGGAGGGTCCAATGCCCAGCAGATTTCTTATCGGCGCCGCGCTTCTGGCGGCGCTCGGACTCGCGTCGTGCGAGCGGGCGTCCGCCCCCGCGGAGCCCCCCGCGGCGGCCTTCAGCCACGCGCTCACGGCCGACATCTCCGGCTACTACATGCCGGCGGAGCCGGTGCGGATCGGCCAGTGGAGCCTGGACCATCTCTTCGTCGGCCAGGCGTCGGAGTTCGAAAGCTGGGAGGGTGGGTCGCGCAGCGACACCTTCGCTCCGGTGATGATCCAGTTCGACGACGCCTCCAGCCCGATGGTCGCCACCGAACTGGGCGAGGCGCACAGCGTCACCGCCCGGGTCCTGCCGACGCGTTATGAGGTGACGGACGCCTCCGTGATGTTCGAGGGCCGGTCGCCCGAACAGGGGCGAGTGACGTTCGACGGCCGGCTGGACGCCGACGCGCTGGCGACGTCGAAGCGCAATCTCGGCGGCGACGGAGTCGTGCTGACCGGAACCCTGACGGCGGGCGGCCGGACGGTGGAGAACGTCCGCCTGCGGTGGTGGATGGGCGACTGAGCGCTCACGTCCCGTTGCGGATATCCAGCTTCAACCCGAGGGCTTCCGCCAGGGCCTTGCCGCGCCGGCGGGTCTGTTCGCCCAGCAGCACATCGGCGTAGCCGTCCGCGGCGGACAGGACCAGCACGCCGTCGGTGACGGCGACATGGGCGTTGACCAGCAACTGCGGCGACCGCCCCGACAGATCGCAGGCGAGGCGGATGGCGAGGCCGAGGGCTCTCGCGGCGGTCCTCTGCTCCTCGTTCAGCAGGCGGGCCATGGTGTCGCCCTCGGGCGTCGAGGCGCCGCCGCCGTAGCGGGCGTTGACGGCGGTGGCCAGGAAGGCGCGTTCGGCGTGAGTCTGACCCGGGATCGGGGCCCGAAGGACCTGGTCGAAGGCCAGTTCGGTGCGGTGGTCCGGGTGCAGGCGGGCGCCCAGATCGGCCACCCGGCAGGCCGCGTCGGCCAGAACCCGGTCGCGCTTCGCGTCGAAGGCCGTGGGCAGGGCGTCGACGATGGGGCCGATCCAGCCGTAGAGCGCGCCGGGCAGGCCGGGCGAAATGCCCTGGCGGGCGCCGAGCGCGGTGCAGCCGGCCAGCAGCGGATCGGCGGCGGCCGTCTCCTCGTCGAGCGCTTCGAAGAGCAGACCTTCGCGCACGCCCCAGGCCGACAGCACGATCCGCTTCAGGCCGAGGCGGTCGATCAGACCCTCCAGCACCAGCGCCGCGTGCGGCAGGGTCTCGGCCCGCTTCCTCGACAGCCCTTTCCAGCGCTCCAGCGATGTCCGGGACGAGCGGGCGATCAGTCCGGCGATGTCGCGCGCCTCGTCGGCCTCCATGACGTACTGGTGGACGATGTGCAGCGGGTACCGGACGTGGCCCATGTGGACCTGCGCCAGAGTTCGCCACGCCCCGCCCACCGCGTAGAGGGTCTCGGTCTTGTAGTCCCCCGCCGGCTTCAGCCGCGCGGCGATCTTTTCGCGCAGCTTGCCGGGGTCGAAGGGGCCGTCGTTCGCCAGGGAGAACGGTCCAAGCGGCAGGGTGACGCCGCGCCCCACGCGGCCGTCCTCGATCCCGACCAACTCCAGACTGGAGCCGCCCAGGTCGGCGGCGACGCCGCGCGCGGCCGGCATGCCGGCGATCACGCCGAGCGCGGCGTACCGCGCCTCTTCCTCGCCGGAGAGGACACGGATGACCAGGCCGGTCTCCGCCGCCACCCGTTCGCAGAAGGCCTGACCGTCCGTGGCCTCGCGCACCGCCGCCGTGGCCGCGACGAAGGTCTGGGCCGGCTTGACCCCGTCGATCACCGCGGCGAACCGCTTCAGAGCCGTCAGCGCCAGCGCCGCCCCGTCCTCCGACAGCCTCCCGGTCGCGGCCATGTCCCGGCCCAGGCCCGCCAGCACCTTCTCGTTGAACACCGTCCAGATGGCGCGGCCTTCCAGCCGGTACAGCACCAGGCGCACCGAGTTCGAGCCGATGTCGATGACCGCGAATTCGCGGGCTGTGGCGAACGCCGGCACGGCGGGTTCGGGCATCAACGCTTCTTCCGGGACGGCTCGTAGCTCAGCTGGCCGGGCAGGGTCTTCACCTTGCGCCCGCGGCCCGACAGGCTGGGATTGGTCATGAAATACCTGTGCGCCGAGAAGGGGCGTTCGGGATCGGCCGGAGCCACCCGGCGATAGTCGCCGTCGGCGTCCAGCACCCAGCTCTGGGCGTCGTCCTTGAGGTTGGCCACCATGATCTGATCCAGCACCTGGTCGTGGACGGTGGCGTTCAGCACCGGTGTCATCAACTCGACGCGGCGGTCGAGGTTGCGTGTCATCCAGTCAGCCGACGAGATGAACAGCTTCGCCTTGTCATGCGGCAGATCGCGGCCGTTGGCAAAGGCGACGACCCGGCTGTGTTCGAGGAAGCGGCCGACGATGGACTTGACCCGGATGTTCTCGGACAGCCCGGGCACGCCCGGGCGCAGGCAGCAGATGCCGCGCACCACCAGTTCGATGCGCACGCCCCACTGGCTGGCCCGATACAGGGCGTCGATGACGCCGGGATCGACCAGGGAGTTCATCTTGGCCCAGATCGCGGCCGGCTTGCCCTTGGCCGCCGCCGCCATCTCCGCGCCGATCAGGTCGATCAGGGTCGACTTCATGTTCAGCGGCGAAACCACCAGGGCTTCCAGCTTGTCGGGCGTGGCGTAGCCGGTGATGTAGTTGAACACCCGGGTGGCGTCCCGGCCCAGCATCGGATTGCAGGTGAACAGGCTCAGGTCGGTGTAAATCCGGGCCGTGACCGGGTGGTAGTTGCCCGTGCCGAAGTGGCAGTAGGTCTTCAGGCCGTCGCCCTCGCGCCGCACCACCACGCTCAGCTTGCAGTGGGTCTTGTACTCGACGAAGCCGAAGACGACGTGGACGCCGGCCCGCTCCATGGCCCGGGCCCACTTCAGGTTCGCTTCCTCGTCGAAACGGGCCTTGAGCTCGACCAGGGCGGTGACGTTCTTGCCGTTTTCGGCCGCCTCGATCAGGGCGGCGACGATCGGGCTGTCGCGCGAGGTCCGGTACAGGGTCTGCTTGATGGCGATGACGTGCGGATCGCGGGCCGCCTGGCGCAGGAACTGGACCACCACGTCGAAGCTCTCGAACGGGTGGTGGATCAGCATGTCCTTCTCGCGCACGGCCGCGAAGATGTCGCCGCCGTGGTCGCGCACCCGCTCCGGATAGCGGGGCTCGTAGCCGGGGAATTTCAGATCGGGATGGCCGCTGGGAATGATGTCCGAGACTTGGGCCAGGCCCAGCATGCCGTCGACGAGCACGATGTCCTGCGGCGCGGCGTCCAGCTCGTTGGTGATGAAGGTGCGCAGGTCGTCGGGCATCGACGCCTCGATCTTGATGCGCACGACCGAGCCCAGGCGGCGTTGTTTCAGCGCCTCCTCGAACTCCATGACGAGGTCTTCGGCCTCTTCCTCGATCTCGATGTCCGAGTCGCGGATCAGGCGGAACACGCCGTGCTCCAGCACATCGCAGCCGGGGAACAGGTGATCGATGAAGAGCATCAGCAGGCCCTCCAGCGCGACATAGCGCCGGCGGCCCGGCTTGGATCGTCCGTCGGTGGCCAGGGGCCAGAACCGTTTCACCTGGGTCGGCACTGGCACCAGGGCGTAGAGCATCCGGTTGTCCGAGCGCCGCCGCAGCTTCAGGGCCAGCGAGAAGCCGAGGTTGGGCAGGAACGGGAACGGATGGGCCGGGTCGATGGCCATCGGCGTCAGGATGGCGAACAGCTGGTTCAGGAACTCCGGCTCCAGCCGCTCGCGCTCGGTCCTGTTGATCTTGTCCGGGTCTACCACCTCGATGCCGGCGGTGGTCAGTTCCTTGCGCAGCTTGCGCCAGCGTCGCTGCTGCTCGTCCATCAGCCGGCCCGCGGCCACGCTGACCTTTTCAAGCTGTTCGGCCGGGGTCAGTCCGTCGGCGGACAGGACGCGCACCCGCTCGCGCACCTGGCCCTTGAGGCCGGCGACGCGGGTCATGAAGAACTCGTCGAGATTGTTGGCCGAGATCGACAGGAAACGCAGCCGTTCCAGCAGCGGGTGGGCCGGATTGGCGGCTTCCTCCAGCACCCGGCCGTTGAACCTGAGCCAGGAAATCTCGCGGTTGAAGTACCGCGTCGGCGAGGCCATCAGCTCTTCCGACAGGTGCAACTGCGGGGCGCGGGAGGAGGGGACCTCCTCGCCGGTGGTGGTGTCGCTGATCGCCGCGTCGCTCATGTCTGTGGTTCTGACGCGCGCCGGGGGCGGCTGCAACCTCGATCACGGACAGCGAAACACCGGCCGATCTCGGGATCGGCCGGGGTTCCTTCCGTGGGCTGACGGCTTACCAGCTCCAGGCGTCGTAGATGACGTCGATGATGTAGCCGTCGTATTCGTCGATCAGATAGATGTGGTTGTCGACCAGCACCCACCGCGTGCCCTCGGGCGGATAGCCGAGGCCGTAGGTCCGCCAGTCGTCCAGCCGATAGCGCCAGAAGATCGACGGCAGGTAGTCGCCGACCCGCCAGGTCTGGTTCCAGTAGCTGCGCGGGACGTTGTAATAGCCGTAGCCGGGCGCGAAATAGAAGCCGATGCGGATGCCGCTGTAGCCGCGCCAGCGCCGGTCGTTGCGCCACCAGTCGCGGCCGTGACGCCGGCTCCAGTCGCGCCGCCACCGGTCGCCGCTGAAGCGCTGCCGGAACTCCCGGTACTCGCGGCGCTCCTCGCGGCGTTCCTGCCGATCCTCGCGGCGGTCCTGACGCCGATCCTGACGGTCCTCGCGCCGGTCCTGACGCCGGTCCTGGCGGGTGTCGGGACGATTGGGCCGATCCTGACGATCCTCGCGCCGGTCCTGCCTGCGGTCCTGGCGGTCATCGCGGCGATCTTCACGCCGCTCTTGCCGATCATTGCGCCGGTCCTGACGGACCTCGGGGCGGACCGGAGGCGTGGGACGTTCGAGGCGCCGCTCCTGGCGGTCCTCCCGGCGATCCTGCCTGCGCTCCTGGCGGTCCTCCCGCCGGTCCTGGCGGACTTCGGGACGGGCCGGACGCTCCACCCGCGGCTGGGGCGTCGGGGTTTGCGGCCGGGCGGGCGGCGCCGGCTGTTCAGCGCGAGCGGCGGCGCGGGCCTCGCGTCGCTGTTCACGAATCTCGGCGCGGTTCGGCGCCGCCTCCTGCGCCAGCACGGTCAGCGGCGAGGCCGCAGGGACGATAAAGGCCGCGACTGCGGCGGCGACCATCAAAGAGCGTTTCATTCTCGTTTCTTCCTGCACGCCCCTGTCAGACGGCTTGACTGTCAAGGTTGCGTTCGCCGCATGAACCGTGACTGAACGAAATGCGGCATCCGCCGAAAGCCGACACGAAAACGCCCCGCAGGCGGACCGGCGGGGCGCTTCGCTCCAGCAATGCAGCCGGATCTAGAACACGTCGTGCAACACGCTCGCGATCAGCCCGGTGGCGACGGCGATCATCACCACGTCATTGCCGGCGTGGACGTAACGATAGCCGCGCGGGGCCGGGCGCAGGCCGTAGACGTACGGATCGCGCACATAGTAGCGGCGGTAGGAGGCGGGCAGGTAGCCGCCCCGCTGCCAGCGGTAACCGTAGTAACGCGGCTCGACCCGATAGTAGCCGTAGCTCGGCGCGTACCAGTAGCCGCTGCGGGCGCCGCGATAGTCGCGGAAGTCGTCGCGGCCACGCCACCAGTCTCGATTGTTGCGGTCCCAGCGGCGGTCCTGGCGACGATCCCGGCGGAAGTCGCGGCGATCATCGCGGCGTTCCTCGCGGAATTCGCGGCGGTCCTCGCGGCGGTCCCGGCGGTAGTCGCGACGGTTATCGTATTCGCCCCGGCGCCAGTCCCGGCGGTCGTCACGGCGTTCCTGACGATACTCCCGGCGATCCTCCCGCCGGTCCTGGCGGTAGTCGCGGCGATCCTCGCGGCGTTCCTGGCGGTCGCGGCGGCTCTGGGCCTCGGCGACCATCGGCGCGGCCGTCGTGGCCAGGGCCAGGCCGATGATCGCGGCCCGGGCGAAGCGCTTCATGATACTCTCCATCCTCTGTCGGGACGGAAAGGCTGAACCGGCCCGTTAATCATAAGGCAAGGTCTCGCCCCGGCGATGAACTTCGCCTGAACGTCTCTGTCAGGTTCGCTCAGCGTTCCGCCGGCGG
>NZ_JAVHLH010000059.1 GCF_031082345.1 Brevundimonas sp.
AACTGATCCCCACCGCCGAAATGGTCGACGTGGCCGAGCGCCTCTACGGCCCCTATCGCTGGGGCCGCTACGACATCCTCGTCCTGCCGCCGTCCTTCCCGTTCGGCGGCATGGAGAACCCGCGCCTGACCTTCGCCACCCCGACCATCATCGCCGGCGACCGCTCGCTGGTCTCTCTGGTGGCGCACGAGCTGGCCCACTCTTGGTCGGGCAATCTGGTGACCAACGCCACCTGGGCCGACTTCTGGCTCAACGAGGGCTTCACCGTCTATTTCGAGAACCGCATCATGGAGGCGGTCTACGGTCCCGACCGCGCCCTGATGCTGCAGTCGCTGGGCTGGGGCGACCTGCAGTCGACCCTCGCCGACCTGCCGCCGGCCGACACCCGGCTCAAGCTCGAGCTCGCCGGCCGCGACCCCGACGAGGGCCTGACCGACGTGGCCTATGAAAAGGGCGCCGCCTTCCTGCGCACCATCGAGCGCATCGTCGGTCGCGAGCGTTTCGACGTCTGGCTCAAGGGCTATTTCGAGCGCAACGCCTTCCGGCCGATGACCACGGAACGCTTCCTCGAGGACATCCGCACCCACCTCGTCACCACGCCGGACCTGGAGCGGCAGCTGATGATGGAGGCCTGGATCTACCAGCCCGGCATGCCGTCGAACTGGCAGCCGCCGGTGTCAACCGCCTTCGTCCCCGTCGACGCCGCCGCCCGCGCCTTCTTCGCCGACAAGGGCCCGGCCTCGGCCATCCCCTGGTCCGGCTGGTCGACCCAGGAGCGCCAGCGCTTCCTCGCCTGGCGCCCGGAGAACCGGCGCGAGGGCGCCGACTGGCTGACGGAGGCCCAGCTCGCCGACCTCGAGGCGACCCTGAACCTGCGCGACGAGGGCAACGCCGAGGTGCTGTATTCCTGGCTGCAGATCGCGGTCCAGCACCGCTACCAGCCCGCCGTGCCGACGCTGGAGAAATTCCTCACCACCATGGGCCGGCGCAAATTCGTGCTGCCCCTGTTCGAGAGCCTGTGGGCCGAAGGCGACTGGGGCCGGTCCATAGCGACCCCGCTCTACGCCCGCGCCCGCCCCGGCTACCACCCCGTCACCACCAACTCGGTCGATGCGGTGGTGGGACGGCCGTAACAGGCCTTCCTTCTCCCCTTGAGGGAGAAGGTGCCCCCGGAGGGGGCGGATGAGGGGTGAGACACCCCTTCATCCGGTTCGCCGCTGACCGTCCCGTATCGGTGACGCGGATGCAGCCCCCTCATCCGGGCCTCCGGCCCACCTTCTCCCTCGCGGGGAGAAGGAATCGGAATTGCTGCGCTGCAAATCCGCCGCCCGCCATCAAACTTTTCACACCCAACCCGCTGTTTTCCCGTCACATCACCCCCGCGTCAGCGTCACGAACGCGCCGTAGGAAGACCCTCCCGTACAATCCTCCCCATCCCGTCGACGGGGAGGGCGTCGGATCCACGTTCTCGATGGCGGCGGGCTGTGGTCGAGCGATGAAGCCGGGGCGATGGAGAGTCCCGGGGGCCTCGCGGAGGTCGATGGATGGCCTCCCTTGCTCGCCGCGCGGCTTGAGGATCGGGCCGATGCCGCTACATGCGGTCACGTCCGACCCATGGCGAGGTCAGCAATGGCGCCGCCGTGTTCCGGTAAGGGCTCAATCGGCCCGCCAGCCGGAGGGTCGTGTGGAAATCGACCGCGCGGGACAGCCTGTCTCGTCGAAACGGTAAACTCATTCGCAACCGGGCGAGGCCCGGCTGTCCCGCTCTCTCCCCACACCGCTTCTTCCGAAGCGGCGCCTCACGCTGCCCGGTCTTTGACAATCACATCGCGCCGACCGCCTCAGGTGATCTGCTTGGACGCCGGCGGGTCGCTGGCGGGAAAGCTCTCCTCCAGGCTTTCGTCGACCAGGGCCTCCTGCCGGCTCTCGGCCTTGCGTTCGTCCTCGCGCAACTGGTCGGGCTTGCCCTCCGTGCGGGGCGCCTTGTGGGCATAGGGCTCATCGTCGGCCGGGGCCTGCTGATGATTGGGGTTGGGGGTGGAGGTCATGGCCACAAGCTCCTCAATTCTTCGGATGGTCTTCGTCGCCGTCGGGGCCGTATCCGAGGCCTGAAATGTCGTCGTCGGACAGGCGTTTGGCTTCCCAGTGGGCCGCGCTGGCCTGGGCCCCGCGCGAGTTCCGCATCAGGCCCGAATAGACCAGCTCGATCTCGTCCGGTCCGCTGACGCCCGAGCTCTCGCCGTCGATCTCGGTCAGGCGCTCGCCGTCGACGCCCAGCAGGGCGTCGGCCTCGGCCTCGATGCCCGAGGCCCCCAGCTCTTCGTCGAGGTCCTCGACGGCCTCTTCATCAAACTCTTCCTCGTCAGCGTCGCCGTCGGCCTGGGTGACGTCCAGGACGGGGTCCGCCTCGTCCAGCAGGATGTCCCCGTCGCCCTCATCGTCGATGTGGGTTTCGTCAAAGGTTTCAGACTGTTCCTGATCGTCGGCGTAGTCGTCGAGTCCGGGCATGGGAACCTCCCTGTTCGGAAGGTCAACGCCCCTGCGCTAGCGTGCGTTCCCGGCCGCGACCGCTTCCTCGAGCGCCGTGCCGATACGGGCGATCGCACCTTCCCAATCCGTGAAACCGTCGCGCCGGAAATAGCGGAGATGCGGATAGAAGGGGTATTTGTCCGTGCCCAGGTAGTGCCAGTCGTCGGGCGCCGAAATCATCCAGGCCGTGCCGCCGACCGCCGCCGCCAGATTGGTCCCGGCGATGCCCGGGCCGATGACGAGGTCGAGCGCCGCCGACAGCGCCGCCACGTCCTCCAGATCGTCTTTGAGGTCGATCGGCGGGGTCCAGATCGAGACCCCCGCCGCCTCGGCCGCCGCCAGATCGTCGGCGACGTCGCCGCACTGCAGGTTGACCATGACCGCGCCCGGGGTGGTCAGCACCGGCCGCCAGCGCTCGAAGCTGGAGAAGTAGCGGGCTCGAACGCCCGCCAGGACGAGGCTCTTCCAGTGCAGTCCGACCTTCAGCCCGGGCCCCAACTTCTCCAGTTCCGTCTTCCAGTAGGCCAGCTTGTCGGGGTCGGGGACCAGATAGCCGCGACGGTCCGGGAAGGCGTCGAGGGTCCGGCGGTAGACCGCCAGCAGCGAGGCCATGGGGATCCAGGCGTCGACGCCGTCGCCCAGTTCCTCGACGAAGGGCGCGTAGCGGGTGATCCGGCCGTCCAGCTTGACCGCCTTGTGGCCGCCGACGACCGCCGCCGGGAAGGTGCGCTGAAACAGGCCGACCAGCCGGGGTTCCACGGCCAGATAGACCCGCCCGTCCGGGCCGACCGCCTCGATGGCGTCGCCGACGCAGGTTCCGAACACCATCTCGTCGGCGATGCCCTGTTCGCCGACGATCAACAGCCGCTTGCCGCGGATATCCTCCGTCTTCGGGTTCCAGCGCGGCGCGTCGACCGCCACCCGCATGGCCTCGGGCATGTGCCGGTCCAGCCGGATCTCATAGGCCTCGAAGCCCTCGGGAATCCGGCCGAGGGACATCAGCAGCATGGCCCGCGCCATCTGCATCATGGCCCGCTCATAGGGACTGGCGGCCCCGGGCAGGGCGGCCTCGAGATCCTCCAGCGCCCCCAGGGCGTCGCCCAGCGGCTGGCGGGCGTTGGCGCGATTGTAGCGGGCCTTGGCGAAGGACGGGTCGTGCCGCAAAGCCTCCTCGAAGAAGGTCAGGGCCGTGCCCATGTCGCCCTGGTCGCTGAGCACGGTGCCGAGCGTGTTCCACAGCACCGGCGATTCGGGCTCGACGCCCAGCAGGGCCCGCAGCGTCTCCACGGCGTCGCCATAGCGCTTCTGGTCGCGCAGGACGCAGGCGAGATTGTTGGTCGCCTCGACGTGGCCCGGGTCGACGGCGAGGTATTTCAGCAGCAGCTTTTCGGCGATCTCCAGATAGCCCATCTGCTGGGCCAGCCGGCCGAGATCGTGGGCCACGTCGGTCTCGTTGGGCAACAACTTCAAAGCCGCCTCATAGGCCAGCAGGGCCTGCCCCAGGTCGCCGGACTTCTCACGACAGATGGCCAGCACATGCCACGCCAGGCCGTTGGTCTCGTCCGTCTTCAGCGCGTCGAGCGCTCGTTTGGCCCCCAGCTCGAACTCGCCCGCCCGGATGGCCGCCAGCGCGGCCTGCAGCGTCTCGAGCGCCTTGCGCTGGGCCTTCACCGCCCGCTTCGGACTGGCGAGCTGACGCGAGAGCTTGCGGATGGCTTCGGGAGAGGCCGAGTCGCCCGCGACTCCCTGGGCGGCGGGAGCGAACGCGTGAATCTGTTCGGGCGACAACTCGACGGCGGACATGCGGTGATCCTGCGGTGACCCGCCGACTGATGCCAGCGGGATCACAAGGGATGGTTAACCACGAATGTTTAACCTGCGTTCGTTCCCGGCTTCCTAACGTCGCCGTGCGCCTGTGAGGAGACGCCCCGAATGCCGCTGAAGCTGTCGCTCAAGCCCGGCGAAAAATTCGTCCTCAACGGAGCCGTCGTCCAGAATGGCGACCGGCGGGGCGTTCTGATCCTGCAGAACAAGGCGAGCGTCCTGCGCGAAAAGGACATCATGCAGCCCGAGGACGTGACCACGCCGGCGAGGCGGGTCTATTTCCCGGTCATGATGATGTACCTGGACGAGAGCGCGGCGCCCAAGCTGTACGATGAGTTCGCCCTGCGGCTGACGGAGTTCATGAGCGCGACGCGCAATCCGCAGGTGCTGACGGACTGCGTGGCGGCGTCGCGTTACGTGATGTCGCGCGAATACTACAAGGCGCTTATGGCGGCCCGGAAATTGGTGGATTACGAGGAAGGTCTGGCGAATGTCGCTTCAGGCATACAAGACCGCAGCGACGCGGGCTGAAAACCCGCGCGATATGGAGTACCGGCTGTTCGGGCAGGTGACCCGGGCGCTGATGCACGCCTCGACCGTGGACGCCAGCGATGTCGCCACGCGCATCGACGCCCTCGACTGGAACCGCCGGCTGTGGTCGACGCTGGCCACCGATTGCGCCAGCCCCGACAACGCCATGGACAAGTCCCTGCGGGCGCAGATCATCTCGATCAGCCTGTTCGTGAGCAAGCACTCGTCGGCGATCATGCGCGGCGAGGACGATTTCGAGGCCCTGATCGACATCAACAAGATGGTCATGCAGGGCCTGGCCGGCCCCGGAAACGCCGAGGCGGCCTGACGCCTCAGGGCCCCCAGATCGGCTGGGCGCCGAACCGGTAGCGCAGCGCGACCTGCCCGCCCCAGGACGTAGCCCGTCCCGACATCAGATCGACCTCACGCCCGTCGAAGTAGACCTCGTCCCCCGACTGGGGATTGTAGACCGCCCCGACCTCTTCCAGCGTGGTGACATGCGCGCCCAGGCCCAGCGAGAGGCGGGGCGAGACCCGATACTCCACGCCCAGCGCCAAGGTTCCCGTGATCCCGAATCCGTCGGCGGACCGGCGTCGCTCGATCACGAAATCCTGGTCCGACAGGGGGCCGAAATTCGCCCGGTTATGCTCCCGTGAGTCCAGTTCCGATTCCCGGAACAGTCCTCCGACTGATCCCAGGGCGTGCATCTCCCAGCGGCGGCCGAAGCGCCGACTCAGCAGTAGGCCGATACCGCCGCCGAAGGCCTGGTCCTCGATGGTCTGCATCCGGTCCTGCTCGACCCGGTAGACGAAGCCGCCCCCCGTGCCTTCGTAGAAATAGGACATGTCGTGCCGCGTCTCGCTGCGCAGATAGTCGGCGTAGACGAACGGGCGGACGGGTCCCTGAAAGGGCAGGAAGGCCTTGGCGTACAGGTGCCAGTAGTCCAGCTCCGTGTCGGTGACGTTTTGCGAGCCCCGGTCTCCGACGTTGAAGCCCGATGACCCGGCGGGCGAGAGGGCGTTGAACACGATGCCGGTGTCGATCCCCGTGCCGGCCGGAACCTCGCCCGCGGTCCCGCCGTCGCCCTGGCCGTACTCGAGCCCGACCAGGGTAGGATAGAAGCCGGACCACTGGAACGAGGCCTCGACCCCCAGCCGCCGGACCTCGATCTTGTCATCGGTCTCAAGGGCGAACCGTTCGTCTCCGCCGTAGGGACGCTGGAAGCCGATCCCGGTGACGGGAATTTCGATGGCCGCCCAGCCCGCCGTCGCCAACGCCCAGTCGGCGACCGTCGTCGGCAGCGCGGCGGTCCGGGGCGGGCAGGGGAAGGGGTAGCGCGGACGCTCGCGATACAGGCGTTCCAGTTCCGCGGCGTCCTGCGCCCGTTTGGCGGCGCTGTCGGCCCAGGCGGCGTCAACGGCCGTCGACCGGCGCTCCTGGGCCTCGGCCTCGTAGGTCCGGGCCAGCCAGCGCTCGCGCGCCGCGTTGTAGGCGGCCTCGTCGCAGACGGCGATGGCCGCGTCCAGGTCGCCCAGAAAGCGGCCGGACGCGTCGCCGGCGCGATGGTCATGAAAGCGATAGCCCCGCACCGTCACCGAGGGCGGCGGCGGCGGCCGGCCGGCCTCGCCCCCGGACAGCAGGTCGGTCGGCGGCTCGATCTCGTCGAGAATGCTTTCCCCCGACTCAGGCGCGGGCTCGGTCTGCAGCTGCAGGCTGGGCGGATAGCTCTCCTCCTGCATCGTATAGGTCTGGCAGGCCGCGAGCGGCAGGAAGGCGGCGCCGAGCAACAGGATCTTTCGCATGCTTCGCTCCCATCAAGGTCCGGCCAGAGAGGACCGTTCGGAGAGCCGGCGCGTCATCGGTTCTGATGACGCTGTTCGTCGAAGATGCTAGATTTCCGCAAGGCCCTGGCGGCCGGCTCTGTTCGGGGCGACGGAACCATGGGGCGGACCGACGAACTTCTGGACGTGATCGAGGCCATTCACGCCGCGGGGCTCGAGGACGGGCGCTGGCCCGACGCCCTGCGCTCGGTCACCCGGGTGGCCGGGGCCTCGGCGGCGTCGCTGGAGACCTATGACTACACGCGGCGCAGCCACCGCATGTGGCACGGGTACGGCAGCGAGCCCGAGATGATCGAGGCCTATCTGTCGTTTCACTCCAGCGACAATGTCTATGCGCCGGGACGCTCTCCCGGCCAGGGGACGCGAAAGTTTCCGCGAGGCCACGTCCTCGACGCGGCGGGGCTCGGCCGCGAGCCGTTCTACGCGGAATACATCACCTATACCGACCCGCGCTATTTCGCGGCCTGCATCCTCGACGAGGGCCGTGGTCCCGAAACCGTCTTCACCCTGACCCGCGATCCGTCCCAGGGCCATATGGAACGGCCCGACGTGGAGCTGTTCGGCCGGCTGATGCAGCACGCCCGGCTGGCGCTGCAGGTCTCCGCCCGGCTGGGCGAGGCGAGGGGTCAGGCCCGCTCCCTGACGCGGACCCTGGATCTCGTCAGCGGCGGCGTAGCTCTTCTGGATGAGGCGGGGGCCGTGCTCCACGCCAATGCCGCCCTGACCGAAATGGCGGCGCGCGGGGACGGGATCGGACTGGCGAAGGACGGCGTCAGGCTGGCGGCGGCGGGTGCGCGCGAACGCCTCGGCGAGGCGCTGGGCGCGGCGCTGGCGCTGGGGCGTGGAGAGGCGCTGTCGGCGCCCCGGCCGTTCGCGGTCGCGCGGTCATCCGGGGCGCTGCCCTATGTGCTGACCCTGCGGCCGGTGTTCCGGAACGAGGCGGGGGAGGAGGCCCCCGGCGCGGCGGCCGCGCTGTTCGTCCACGACCCCGATGCGCGGCGCGCGATGGGGACCGAAGGGCTGCGCGCGTTGTTCGACCTCACCGCCGCGGAGGCGAGGCTGGCCGAAGCCCTGATGCGGGGTCTGTCACCGGTTGATCACGCCCGCGACAGCGGCGTCAGCGTCAACACCGCCTACACCCACCTGCGTCGCCTCAAGGACAAGGCCGGCGCGCACAGGCTGCCCGAGCTGATCCATCGGCTGAACGAGGCGACCCCGATGCCGACCTTCTCCGGCGGAGACCCGGCGAGGCCCTGACGCCGGGCCGCCGTCAGCCGGCGCGGCGGATCAGTTCGTCGGCGAGTTCGGCCGTCAGATAGCCGTCCGCGAGTCGTCCCGTGGCCATCTGCCAGCGACGCAGGGCCGCGCGCGTATTGGCCCCGATGACCCCGTCGATGCCCTGGGTGTCGTAGCCCATGGCGGTCAGGGCGCGCTGGGCCCCGATGCGCTGGTCGCGCGACAGAGGGCCGTCGTCGGGCCAGGTTCCGACCAGGCCGGGCCGGCCCTGGATGCCGTCGGCGGTCAGGCCGATCGCCAGCGCATAGCTGACCGAGTTGTTGTAGCGCCGGATGACGTAGTGGTTCGGCAGGGCCAGGAAGACCGGGCCGCGCGCGCCCTGGGGCAGCAGTATGGTCGCCTCCTCGCGCGCCTCGGCCGCGTTGGGCGCCCCCCCGTGCGCCAGGGTCACGCCCTTCGCGGCCCAGTACGACCACGGATGACGCGGTCCCTCGGCTTCCGAATAGTCGAAATTCGACGGCAGGCGGACCTCGTAACCCCAGCTCTGCCCGCGCTTCCAGCCCGCCTGGGCCAGCAGGTTGGCGGCCGAGGCGAGGGCGTCGGCGTCCGAGCCCCAGATGTCGACCTTGCCGTCTCCAGTCTCGTCGACGCCGAGGCGCAGATAGTTGTCGGGCATGAACTGGGTCTGGCCCATGGCTCCGGCCCAGCTTCCCTTCAGACCCGCGCGGTCGCGGCGGCCGTCGACGACAATGTCCAGCGCGTGCTTCAGCTGGGCCTCGGCCCAGTCGCGGCGGCGGCCGTCATAGGCCAGGGTCGCCAGCGAGCGGATGACATCATGGTCGCCCTGGATCTGGCCGAAGGCGGACTCCTGGGCCCAGATGGCCACCAGAATCTCGGACGGAACGCCATAGCGCTGGACCACCGACCACGGCACCCGGTCGGTGCGCTGGCGGGCTTGGGCGATCCGGGTCGGGGTGACGGCGTTCTGGATATAGGCGCCGGCGGGGCGGCTGAACTCGGGCTGGTTGCGATCGAGGCGGACGACGGTGGGGTCCGGCGTCAGCCCGGCCAGTTCGCGCTCATAGGCGTCCCGGCGGGCCCCGGCGTGCCGGGCGAGAAAACCCTGCTTCCAGCCGTCGAAGCCGGCCTGGTCGACCGGCGGCGGCGTGGGCGCGGGTATCGGCGGCGCCGGGGTCGGATCGGGCTGGACCGGCGCGGGGGCCGGCGCCGGCGCGACGGGCGGAGGCTCCGGCAGCATGGGGGCGCAGGCGGCGACGGAGGCGATGAGAGTGAGGCGAAGGCTGAAGCGCATGATTTCCAAGCTAGTCTCCCCGGCGGCCGGGGCCTCATAACAAGTCCGCGAGTCGGGATGGATGCCTACAGCGCCCCGGTGGAGAAAGCGTTGCCGTGGGATTCCCCGTTCAGCGTCATTAACCTTCAATCTAGTTGGCGGAGTAACCCATCCGGGCGTAAGAACCGCTGCTCTCTGAGACCGATACGGCCTGGTGGCGGAGGGGCTACGCGTCGGGCGTGCAAGCCCGAAGACCCTCCGTTCGACCCGGAGGCCAGGCCTCCATTCGCGGATATGCGGGACCGGTCATGCCCCGGCGCCGCGGAATGACCGTTAGGGCGACGGGTCTCCATGGGCTATACAGGGCCGATGGCAGGGATAAGGCTTTCGCTTCGCGAGCCTCGCAGCGCCAGGAAGGGCCGATATGGCTCCCCCCACAAGCGATGATGTCGGCGCCGCGCTGGCGCTGGCCGTCATCGGCGCCTCTCAGGCCCCGCTGCTTCTGCTGGACGGCGAATTCCAGGTGATTGCGGCGAGCGACTCCTTTGTCAGCCTGTTCGGCATGGAATCGGTCCCGGTCCGGGGGCGATCGCTCTTCTCCCTGGGCGCGGGCGAATGGAATATGCCCCGGCTCCGCTCCCTGCTGTCCGCCGTGGGCTCCGGCGAGGCGCATGTGGACGCCTATGAGATCGACATGGTCGGCCCGGGCAACCGGCTCCGCCATCTGGTCCTGAACGCCCGGCGTCTGGAGTTCGTCGAGGCCTCTTCCCTGCGAATCCTGCTGACCGTCGTGGACGCCTCCGCGGCCCGGGCGGCCGAGAAGCTCAGGAACGACCTGATCCGGGACAAGGAAATCCTCTTGCAGGAGCTTCAGCACCGGGTCGCGAACAGCCTCCAGATCATCGCCAGCGTCCTGTTGCAGAATGCGCGCAAGGTCACGTCCGAAGAGAGCCGGATGCACCTGCGGGACGCCCACCAGCGCGTCATGTCGGTGGCGGCGATCCAGAAGCAGCTGGCCGCGTCGAGCCTCAGCGAGGTCATCATCAAGCCGTATCTGGCCCAGCTCTGCCAGAGCATCGGCGCCTCGATGATCGACGACCACGACCGGCTCTCCATCGAGGTGAACGGCGATGGAAGCGCGGCGAGCGGCGATGTCTCCGTCAGCCTGGGCCTGATCGTGACCGAATTGGTCATCAACGCCCTGAAGCATGCCTTTCCGGAAGGCCGGCCGGGGGTGGTCACCGTAGATTACCAGTCCGGGTTCGACGGCTGGACCCTGTCCGTCTCGGACGACGGCGTCGGCATGTCGGCGGCGAACGACGCGGCCGGCCTCGGCACGGCCATCGTCAACGCCCTGGCCAACCAATTGTCCGCCACGATCACCGTCACCGACCTGGAGCCCGGCACGGGCGTCTCCGTGGTCCATACCAAGCCCGTCGGTACGGCGAAGAAGGCGGATCACGCCAACATCCGCGCCGTCTGAGGCCGGCGCCGGACCGGGGCGAACGCCGCGCCGCCGATGCCCTGTCCCGGCTGGTTGACGAAGCCGGCGAGCGTCTCTATACGCACCGCTCCGCCGCAGGTTCGTCCCGCGGCTTTTCTGTTTTGCTTTGCCTCAGGACGACGACCATGAAGGTCCGCAGCTCGCTCAAGTCGCTCAAGGGTCGCCACCGCGACTGCAAGGTCGTGCGCCGCAAGGGCGTGGTCTATGTGATCAACAAGACCGACCCGCGCTTCAAGGCGAAGCAGGGCTGATCCTGCGCTCAAGCAGGCCGCGACTGCGTCGCGGCCGGTAGCGCACAAAGGATGGTCTATCCACAGGTCGCGGGCTTTGTCCGCGGCCTTTTTCGTGCCTGATGTTGAGCCGGCCGGGCAGGCATGGTTAGCGTCCGGCCTCTGTTCCCGTCCGTTATTTCAGGAGTCCGCCCGTGGCCGACGACGCTTCCTTCGACGCCAGCCCCGACGTCCTGACCTCGGCGGCCCAAGGCCGGCTGCGCACCGTGATCGAGCGCCTCGAGCGCCTGGAAGAGGACAAGGCCGCGGTCATGGCCGACATGAAGGAGGTCTTCGCCGAAGCCAAGGGCGAGGGCTACGACGTCAAGATCCTCCGCAAGGTCATCCGCATCCGCAAGCAGGACAAGGCCAAGCGCCAGGAAGAGGACGCCATCCTCGACCTCTACATGTCCGCCCTCGGCGAGATCTGACACTGAAGCGAACCGGCTTCGGCGGGGGGAAGGGCGGCGGTTCGAAGAAGCCGCCCTCCAGTCCGTTCGAGGCCGAACGCAAGGCCGCCCAACGGGCGGCTCTCAATGCTCTCCGTCGCGCCAGACGCGCCGCCGAAAAGGCCGGTGTCGCCCTGTCCGAATGGGAGGGCGAATTCCTCGATTCGGTGTCGGAGCGGGTCAAGACCCACGGCCGCGCCTTCGGCGATCCCGAACTGGGCGCGCCCGGTCAGGCCCTGTCGTCGATGCAGGGTCGCAAACTCAAGGAAATCGCCGCCAAGGCGAAGGGCGAGGAACCGAAGCGGCGCTGGGGGCGCAAGGCCCCCAGGCCTTCGGACGACTGATCAGAACAGGATCTTGCGCAGCGAAAGGCTGATGCTGCGGCCCTCGGGATCGAGATAGTCCGGCTGATAGTTCAGCGGCGTGTCGCCGGCGCTGCTGGTCACCTCGGTGCGGCTGTCGAACAGATTGTTGACGCCCAGCTGCAGTCGGGCGCCCTTGAGCCAGGAATACCTCTCGACCCAGCTCGTCTGGGCGCCGAGATCGATGAACAGGTTCAGGTTGACCGTGGTCCGGCCCGAGAAATTCAGGTCGGGTCCGGTTCCGCCGTCGACCCGGGTGCCGTCGGTCCAGTTGGCGCGGAGGAAGGCCCCCATGCCGTCCTTGAACACCCCGCCATGGGCCTGGATCTCGTGACGCGGGCTGCCGCCGCGGCCGGAGGTGGCGGCGCCGTCCAGCAGGTCGAGGATCGGCAGGCCGTCGGCGATCAGGATCTCATCCTGGACCCGATAGGTATGGTAGATCGAGACGAAGTAGCGACCCTGTCCGGGCTGCATGCCGCCGCGCCCGCCGCCCATGCGAACCGCCGGGCCGCCGCCGCCGCGGCGACCGCCGCCACGCGCGACGACCGGACCGCCGCCGGGGGGCGGAGCGGCGCCGTCC
>NZ_JAVHLH010000005.1:0-814 GCF_031082345.1 Brevundimonas sp.
AGACGGCCTGGGCCCGGGCGTTCGGATCGTCGAAGGTGTTGGGCATGGAGCCGGCGGCCACCTGGGCCTGGGCGGCGACGGGCGCGAGCAGAAGGACGGCGGCGGCGAGCAGAAGCGGCTTCATGGGTTCGTCTCCGGAAACTGACCTCAGAGGGTGAGGGGCCAAAGCGACAGAACAAGGGCGGCGGCCGAGGCGGCCACGGCCAGGGTCACCCCGACGATCATCCAGCCCGGGGCCCGGGTCTCGCGAATGACCACCGTGCGGGCCTCCGGCGGGTTCTGGGCCAGCTTCGACAGGGCCTTCAGCGTCGCCCGCAGCTCCTCGAGGGCGTCGCGCACCTGGGCCTGCGGCCCCAGCTCGCGCCGGATCCAGCGCTCGACCACCGGCTGGGACGCGGCCCACAGGTCGTGGTCCGGGTTCAGCCGCCGAGCCACGCCCTCGACCGAGACCATGGTCTTCTGCAGCAGGATCAGCTCCGGCCTCAGATGCATGTCGAACAGGGCGGTGATCTCGAACAGCTGGCCCAGCAGCCGGCCCATCGACACCTGGCTGGCCTGTTTGCCGATGACCGGCTCGCCCACCGCCCGCAGCGCCTGGGCGAAGGCCTCGACCGAATGCCCGGGCGGCACGTATCCGGCCTCGAAATGGACCCGGCTGATGCGGTCGTAGTCGCGGCTCAGGAAGCCCCACAGGATCTCGGCCAGATAGCGCCGCTCCGACGGCCCCAGCCGCCCGACGATGCCGAAATCGATGGCCGTCAGCTCGGCCGGCGCATGGCAGAACAGATTGCCCTCGTGCAGGTCCGCATGGAAC
>NZ_JAVHLH010000005.1:824-27642 GCF_031082345.1 Brevundimonas sp.
CATGGAACGTCCCGTAGTCCAGCGCCTGGGTCAGGAAGGCCTGCACCACGTGATCGGCCAGGGCGTTGCGGTCCAGCCCGGGCTGGTCGACGGCGGCCGGATCGGTCATGGCCACGCCCGGGGCCCACTCCAGCGTCAGCACCCGCTTGCCGACCCCGTCCCAGACCACCGCCGGCGCGGTCATATGGCCGCCGTCCCGCTCGCGGGCCCGGTCCATGATGTCCTTCAGCTCGGACGCCGCCGCCGCCTCCAGCCGCATGTCCAGCTCCAGCTGCAGCGCCCGGGCGATGGTCTCGACGAAGGCCGAGGGCTCCAGCCGCCGCGCCGGGGCCACGAAGCGCACCGCCAGTCGCGCCGCCAGCCGCATCGAATCCAGCCCCTGGGCCACGCGCCGCTCGACTCCCGGCCGCAGCACCTTGACCGCCACCTTGCGCCCGTCGGCCAGCCACGCCGGATGCGCTTGGGCCAGCGACGCCGCCGCCACCGGCGGGCCGAAATCGGTGAACAGGCTCTCGACCGGCCGGCCCAGCGAGCGCTCGATCTCGCGCCGCGCCTGTTCGACCGGGAAGGGCTCCAGCGCGTCCTTCAGCCGGCCCAGATCGCGGGCGAACTCGACCCCGAAGATGTCGGCCCGCGTGGCCAGCACCTGGCCCAGCTTGATCGCCACCGGCCCCAGATGTTCGAACGCCTTGCCCAGCCTCTGCCCCGGCCGGCCGTCGCGGCCCTCCTTGCCGGCGAAGGCGTGCAGCAGATGCGCCAGCCAGCGCACCCACACCGGCAACAACGGCGTGATCTCGCGCGGCACGAGGGCGTCGTGCCGGACCAGCACCCAGCCCCAGCCGAGCAGGCGCACGAAGGCGTCCACCGGCCGCCGCACCGGCACGGTGGCGGGCGGCGGCGGCGGGGTCGCGGGATCGATCCGGCGGCTCAGATCGCCCACCCGTGATGGATCGCCGCCACGCCGCCCGACAGATTGGTCACCGTCACCCGACTGAAGCCGGCATCCTCGATCATGGCCTTGAAGGTCGCCTGATCCGGGAAGCGGCGGATGCTCTCGACGAGGTACTGGTAGCTGTCGCGGTCTCCCGCCACCCAGCCGCCAATCCTCGGAATGGCGTGGAACGACCAGGCGTCATAGGCCTTGCGCAGCGCCGAGGCCGTCGGGCGCGAGAACTCCAGGCACAGGAAGCGCCCGCCGGGCTTGAGCACCCGCCGCGCCTCCGCCAGCGCCTGCGGAATGTCGGCCACATTGCGGATGCCGAAGCTGATCGAATAGGCGTCGACCGAGGCGTCCGGCAGCGGCAGGGCCATGGCGTCGCCGACGCTCCACGACATCTCCGGCTCGCCGCCCTTGTGGACCCCGGCCATGATCATCTCGGCGTTGTAGTCCAGCACGATCACCGAGGCGTCGTCGCCCCCGCGCCGCTGCTGCGCCGCCCGCGCCATCCTGGCATAGCGCCGAGCCATGTCGCCGGTGCCGCCGGCCACGTCGAGGATGGTCTCGCCCGGCCGCGGGTTCAGCTTCGCCGCCGCCGCGTCCTTCCACAGCCGGTGCACGCCCGCGCTCATCAGGTCGTTCATCAGGTCGTAGTTCGAAGCCACGCTGTCGAACACGCCGCGCACCAGCTGGACCTTCTCCTTCGCGTCCACATCGCGGAAGCCGAAGGAGGAGGTCTTGCCGGAAGAGGCGTCGGAGGCGGCCGTATCGGTCATTGTGGCGGTCTAGCGCGTCCCCGCCGCCCCGTCATCCGTCCGCGTGGCCGCAGGATCGGCCCGGGGTGGCTCAGTGGGGCCCGCCGTTCGGCCGCGGCACGCCGAGATCCTTCATCACCCCGCGCATCAGGGCGTAACAGCCGCAGGCCGCGCCCTCCAGCGCCTTGCGGTCCAGCACCTCGACCCAGCCGCGTCCGCGCCGGATCAGCCCCCTGTCCTCGAGCGCGGAGCCGACCTCGGACACGGTGGCGCGGCGGACCCCGAGCATGCCCGCGATGTCCAGCTGGGTCAGGGCGAAACGATCGGCGTCGGCCCGGTCGTGGATGGTCAGCAGCCATCGCGCCAGCCGCTCGTCCAGCCGGTGCTGGGCGTTGCAGGCCGCCGCCTGCTGCACCTGGGCGAACAGGCTTTCGGTGAATTTCGACAGGGCCGTCCGCATCCCTTCGCTATGGCTGAGCGCCTCGGCGAACACCTCCGCCGGGCAGCAGGCAGACACGCCCTCGACCTGGGCGATGGCCCGGCTGGCGGCGCGCGCGTTCATCGGTCCGCAGGTGACGCCAACCAGGCCCTCCCGGCCGATGGCGGCGGTCTCGATCATCCGGTCGCCGTCGACCACGGTCATCAGCGAGATCACCCCGCTCATCGGGAACCAGACCTCATTCACGGCCTCGCCGGCGTCGTAGAGCATCTGGCCCTGGCTGAAGGGCTTGTCATGCAGGTGCGGCTCGATCCGCTTTCGGTCGGCGGGGTCGAGCGCGGCGATCCACAGATTGTCCATTTCCAGGGCTCCGCGTTCGAATGGCGACGCTCGTTAACGCCCAAGCTTCGAACTGCGTTCCTGAGATGGATTCGTCGTCTTGTGGCCCGGAGGCGCGCGCGATACGGCTCTGGGGCGGATCGCATACGGAACGAGGATGAGCGAAATGACCGAACGGCTCGACAGGGACGAGGTCCTGAAGGCCCTGCCGTCATGGCGGGCCCGTGAAGGCGACCGGCCGGCCATCGAGCGGAAGCTGGTCTTCCCCGATTTCAACGCCGCCTTCGGCTTCATGACCCGCGTCGCCTTGCTGGCCGACAAGGTCGACCACCATCCGGAATGGTTCAATGTCTACAACCGCGTCGAGGTCGTTCTGACTACGCACGACGCCGGCGGCGTAACCCGGCGCGACCTCGACATGGCCCGCTTCATCGACGAGGCCGCCGACGCCCTCGGAGCTAAGGCGTGAGCGGCCGCGTCGCCGGCAAGGCGGCCCTGATCACCGGCGCCGCCGGCGGCCTGGGCCAGGCCATGGCGTGGATGCTGGCGCGCGAGGGATCGAGGGTCGCGGTCACCGACATGAACCTCGACGGCGCGAAGGCGCTGGCCGACGCGATCAACGCCGAATGCCCGGGCATGGCTTTCGCCTTCGCCCACGACGTCACCGACGAAGGGCAGTGGATCTCGGTCATCGATCAGGCCGTCGCCGCCATGGGCGGGCTGTCGATCCTGATCAACAACGCCGGCATCGGCGGCGAACTGGTCTGGGCCGAGCAGGACACGCTGGAGAACTGGCGCCGCGTCCAGGCCGTCAACGTCGAGTCGATCATGCTCGGCTGCAAGCACGCCATGCCGCACCTGCGCGCCTCGGGCGCCGGCTCGATCATCAACATCAGCTCGGTCGCCGGCCTCGCCGCCGCGCCGGGCATGGGGGCCTACAACGCCACCAAGGCCGCCGTCTGGATGTACACCAAGACCGTCGCGCTGGAGGCGGCCAAGGGCGGCTGGAATGTGCGCTGCAACTCGGTCCACCCGGTCTTCATCAAGACGCCGATCCTCGACCCCTTCGTGGCCATGGCCGGCGGCGACGAGGGCGTGGCGCACGAGAAGCTCGCCCGCGGCATCCCCCTCAAGCGCATCGGCGAGCCCGACGACGTGGCGTATTGCGCTCTCTATCTCGCCTCGGACGAGAGTAAATTCGTCACCGGCGCCGAGTTCAAGATCGACGGCGGCATGCTCGCCCAGTAGGCGGCTCGCTCAGTCGATATCGGCGGGCAGGATCTGACTGCTGAGCAGGGTCTCCATCGCGTCCCAGCGGTTCGGACCCTGCCGCTCGACCCAGGCCTGGACCACGTCGCGGCCGAGGCCGTAGTTGATGATGTAGCTGCGGTAGGTTTCGATGAACCGCAGGCGCTGGGTCGCCTTGGCGCGGTCGGCGAGACTGTAGGTCATCAGCTGATCGATGGCGGCCTCGCGATCGATCCGGCCGGCCAGATAGGCGTCGGCGATGGTGTATTCGGCCCGCGCCAGGCGCCGCGTCAGGGCCTGCAGCTGCGCCTTCTTCTCCGCCGTCGACGGATCGAGGCCGGCCAGCGGGAACAGCACCTCGCGTTCGAAATCCACGCCTTCGTCGTCCGGGAAGGCCAGGTCGATGCCGTAGTTGGCGCTGCCCTCGGCCACGAACGACATCGGCGAAAACAGCGGATAGACGCTCATCTCGACCCAGCCGCGCTCGCGCACGAACGTCTGCTCCAGCAGGGCGTTGTAGACATGGTGGCCGGGATAGCCCTCGTGGCAGCCCAGATCGATCGCCCGCTCGGTGTAGATCGGAAAGTCGGCGTTGATCTCGATCTTCGACTGCGCATCGCCCTGGTAATAATTGTACCCGGACCACGGCTTGTCGCCGACGAAGGCGAGGGTGAAATTCTCGTTGGCGGGCAGAGCGATGTGCCGGGCCGTGCGGCGACGGCATTCGGCGATGGCGGCGTCCATGACGACCTGCAGGCGGTCCTTCGGGATGACGTAGTGGGATTTGAATTCCGTCACCCGGTCGGCCAGCGGTCCGGGTCCCGGCAGCAGGGCGTCGATCTCGGCCAGCACCGGATCGTAGGAGGCCAGCGGCCTCAGCTCCGGCCGAACGCCGAACAGGGCCTCGGCCTCGTCGGCGAAGCTCATCGTCTCGCCGGAAATCATGCGCAGCCGCGCGGCGGCCGCCGACACATGGGCCAGCAGATAGGCCTTTCGCTGGACCGCCGCCGGATCGGCGCGGTCCGTCGACACGGCGTTCAGCCGGCCGGTCAGGGTCGCGGCGCCCTGGATCAGTTGCGGCACGGCGCGCGGGTTGGCCTCGGCCGCGGCGGCCCATTCGGGCGGCCCGTAGTAGGCGTCGACATAGCCCTCCTCGTGCTCGCCGATCTCGAGGATCAGCGCCACATAGTCGCGGGCGATCAGATCGAGGCTGTCGCCGGACGCGTCTGGCGTCGTGGCCGGCGCCGTGGCGCAGGCCCCCAGCAGGCACAGCAGGCTGATCAGGATCGTGCGCATTCGGGACCTCCCATCGGTGAGCGGGCGCAGGCTAGGCGTTGCGGCGGCGCTCGCCAAGCCGCTGCGCATTCGGGATTGAGGGCGCGGCGGTCCTGCTGTAAGGCCCTTCGTCCCGGCTTTCGCCGCCAGACGCACCCGTAGCTCAGCTGGATAGAGTACTGCCCTCCGAAGGCAGGGGTCAGAGGTTCGAATCCTCTCGGGTGCGCCACCGCTTTTCCCTGATATTGCAGATGGTTATGTGCCCGAGTCGCGGCGGGCACAGGAAAGTCAATCGGGGCCGTTACAGCACATTTCCAGCACGGCGACGAAAGTCGGCCGACGCGAGGCGTTCGGCCGAGGCCCGATCCAAGCCGCCCTCAAACTCGAAAATGGCGGCCCGCTCGACCCACTCATACCAGGCCGCGACGTGTGCGCACGGCGTTCGCATCGTCCGACCCTTCTCCTGAGAGGTGGGAACTGTGGGGACTGTGGGGACGCCGCCGCCAACCCGCTGGCGAACAACGCAATTTCCCGTACCCACCTCCGGCGAGTCAGGTTCCCACCCGGCCGTCTGTGGGGACCGCGCCCCGGACCATCGCTGGCGAGCGTTCCGGATGGCCGCCGCGAGCGCCTCAGTCGTCAAGGTCCGCCTCGAGCAGCTCCGCCTTGATCCAGTAGAACCGCCTATTCTGGCCGCCTACCTTCTTCTGCTTTTTCAGATGCCGGCCGTCCCCGCGCTCGAGGAATCCAGCGTCACAGATGGTCTGAGCGGCGAACCGCAGATCGTAACCACGGAAGATCTCGGCCCAGCCATTTTCGTGCACGAGATAATAGGTGCTCGGCCCCGTGATGTGCCGCAGGCCCAGGGTCGACATGGCTCGCGCCTCGCCCGCCCGGTCGCTGACGGGCTCTTCCCAATCCAGGCCCTTCTCCTCGGCCAGGTTTCCAAACCGCGCCTGGTGTTGCTCGAGCGCGCCCCTCAGGGTCTTCAGCACGTCGCGTTCCTCGCGCGGCGCGGACCGGCCGAACGCGGCGGCCCAGCGGTTGAAGAGCGTCAGGGCCGCGTCGGAAGCCTCGCCTTCATCCCACGGGACGATGCCGAAGGCGGCGGCCATCTCGCCGGCGGCGGCGACCAGGGCGAAACGAAGGGCCGCGCGGTGCACCTGGCCATGGTCTTCCGGCTGCTTCGCCATCTCCATGAAGCCGCGCATGATGTCGGCCGCCATCGCCTTGGCGTCTGCCGCATCGGCGACGAAGCGCTCAACGAAGGCGGGCCCGGCGTGGCCGTAGTGGCGAGTGGTCGCCGCCTTCGTGGCGTCCGACAGCTGCGCCGCCCCTTCCAGGCCGTGCAGCGCCTCCCACACGCCCATGCCCTTGCCGCCGTCGGCCGCGATGTCCAGAAGGCGAAGCTCCTGACCCGCCATCGCCCGATCGCCGCGCCGGCTTGCCCGGATATGGTCGGCGAGCCCGATCTCGCCGGTGGACAGCATGATCGCCCGCCACTCCGAACGCTTGCGGAGCTGGCCGTCCGTTTTCGATCTCGCCTTGCCCTGACCGGTCGCCAAGGCATAGGCGGCCTGGCCGGCTTCCTCCGGGGCGACCAGCGCCAGCTCATCCAGGACCAGCAGTGTTTCGGAATGGCCGTAGGCGATCATCTCGAGGGCGTTCGCGGTGGCGCGCCAGGAGTGAGCCGCCCCCAGCGGCCCGCCGCCGCCCCAGATGGATCCGGCGGCCAGCCCCAGCGTCGTCTTTCCGCTCGAGGATCCGCCCCGGAAATGGAAGCCGCCGCCCTCGAGACCCAGGGGGCGGAGCAACGGCCCGGCGAAGCCGATCGACAAGGCCAGCAGCAACAGGCTGTTGCCGGTGGCGCGGGCCGCGATCAATTCCTGCCATTCGGCCAGGCTGCCGGCGGACTTGTAGTGGAGCGCCCCGGCATCGCCCGTGAACATCACCGGCTCCGATCCGGGCGGGCCGACCACCCGCGAGGGCAGGACGAAACGATCACCCGGCGCCCAGCCCGTCGCATTGACCAGGGTGAGCCGCCGGCCGCACTTCACCTCGGCCAGGAAAGCGGTGAAGCGGTCGGCGCGGCCCTTGGCGGGGTGGATGAACAGGCCCTCGCTCGCCAGCCGGGCGCGGATTGAACCGGGCTCCGAACACAACGCCCCGCGCGCGACGATCTCCGTCTTCTCCCGGCCATCGCGATCCTTGAACCGCACCACCACGGCCCAGCCGCCGCCGTCCGGATCCCGCGCCTCCCCGACGACCTCGAAGGCGTCGGACAGGTGGGTGTAGGTCTTCTGGCCATCCTTGCCCGGGTTCTCGCTCCACAGGCCGTTGCCGTCGAGCTTGTAGCCATAGGGCAGCTCGATCCCTCCGACGACGGCGGCGATCCGCGCCGCCTCGATTGCTGCAGTGACCTCGACCGCGCCGAATCCGGGCTGCCAGTCGTCGGCCAGATCCCATCCGTCCGCGACGAAGGCCGGGACCTCGACCACGGCGATGGTCGCGGCGCCGGCGGCGCTGGCGCGGCGCCTGACGTCTTCCGCCGCCTTCCGGCCGGGCCCGTCCGCATCGGGAAAAACGATCACGTCGCGCCCCTGCAACGGAGACCAATCGACCTTGGCCGTGGCCTTCGAACCGCCCGGCCAGGTGACGACCGCAAAGGCCGGGAAGCGCAGCTGAGCGGCGTCGGCTGTCTTCTCCCCCTCGACCACCATCACCGGCGCCCCGAGATCTCGCGCAAGCCGGTCCAGGCCATAGAGCGGCCGGGGATCCGAGAAGGCCTTCCAGTGCCAACGGAGACCGGACCCGTCCTGCCACAGGGTCAGGGGCAGGACTTCCTTGCCGTCCGGGGTGTCGAAGCGACAGGCGAAGCCGATCGGGTTGCCGGCGGTGTCGAGATAGGCCCAGCGCTGGGAGGGCGCGCCCTTTCGGCCGTGCTTTTCGGGCGGCGACGGCGCGTCCCGAGGGGCGACCAGGACGGTTGCGCCAGGTCCTGCCGGCGCTGTCATGCGACCGCCGTTCGCATCGCCGGATCCGGCCTGAGCCTCGGCCTTCACTCGCGAAAAGGGATCGTCACCAATCGCCACGGCCACGCCCTTCCACGGCTGACGCCGAGGGCCGGAGCCCCAGACGATCGAGAAGCATCGCAGCCATGGCGCGGGGCTTGGCGAAGCGGACGCCCTCGCCGCCATCGCACTCCTGAATGGCGATGACGCCCCAGCCGTCGCCATAGATCGCGGTACACAGCGCCTCGTGCTCAGCGGCCGAGAGATCGCCTTCGCCGGCCTCGAATAGTTCGACGGCCTCGACCTCGAGTCCGGCCAGCTGCGCCAGCCGGGCGGCGTCCCAATCCAGGAGCGCCCGGGCCGCCCTCGACTGCCGGGGCGAGAAATTCAGTCTGGGTCGCATCGGACGCCCTATGTGTATGGATTGACGCCCAGGCTCTCGGCCAGGCGGATGGCCGCTTCACGCTGGCCGAGGTTGGCGACGAAGGCGGCCAGGCTCACCAGGTCCCCGCCGCGATCGTCGCGGGCGAAGTCGCCCCACTTCCCGGTCACCAGATTGACCTTGAAACTGCCGAGGCGGCGGTCGGGCCGGCGAGGGTTGCGAGCGACCCACTCCGCGCCGTCGCGCCGGCCGTCCGGGAGCAAGCCCCGGACGACGGCGTCGGCGTTGCGAAGGGCGGCGGCATTGACCCGGCCGAAGTCGATACGGGCGGAACCGGTCACGCGGGCAGGTCCCTTCGGAAACACACGACCCGCTCGCCCTGCGCCACCAGGTAGATGATCCGCCGGAACGGCCGGATCTCGACCTCGGCCGACACACCGCGGCGCCCGCGCCTGTCAGGTTCGGTGAAGATGTGACGGCCATCGGGCAGGCTGGAGACTCGCCCGCCTCGCCGCCTGGTCGCCACTGCCTCGCCGGTCTCGACATAGGCCCACAGCTCCACCGGATCCTCGGCCACGGCCAGCGGGACGTTCGCTAGGCGTCGGCGCACGAGTCGATCTCCACGAGCTCCGTCCGAAGGCGCGGCTTCTCGCCTTCCGGCCGCAACGGCGGCAGCACGAGATCCGACAGGCGGGCGCTCCGGACGGCCTGCGTCCGCTCTCCGATGGTCAGTTTCTTCAACCGACGCAGCTCGACCTTGTTGCCGACGCCCCCGCGAGCGGAGCGCGACGGGAGGATGTGGTGGCTCTGGCCAGTGTCCCGGTCGCGACCGGTGACGATGATCTGATCAATCCGGTCCTCTGCAACGGGCCTCAACGTCCCTGCGTAGCACCACACGCTGACGATCTCTTCGGCCACGACGCCGCCGGGCGAGGCCAGAATGTCCCGCACCCGGTGCTCGATCGGCGCCATCTCATTGCGGCCGGTCGGCAGCGCCTTGTTCGCCAGCATCCGCTTGTGGTCGGCGGCGGCCACGGTCGCTTTCAGATCCTCGAACCGCGCGACCAACTCCGGGTACTCGGTCTCGAGGCGGGCGGCGGCGGCCAGGCACTCGGCTTCGGCGACGTCGGCGGCATAGGCGCGGGTGGCCTCAAGCAACCGCTCTTCGGCGGCGACCACGGCGGCCTCGGCATCGGGAATGACGGTCGCGTTGAAGCCGTCCAGGAGCGCCTTGGATCGGGTGAGCGCCGCCGATGCTGTCTCATAGGCTTCGGCGGCCCCGGGAAGATCGCCGGCCATCTGGACGCCGGCTGCCTTCAGCGCCGCTTCGGCGGCGTCGTGGTCGGCCTCCGCCTGTTGGTGGCGCTGGCGAAGGGAGGCCAGCTGATCCTTGGCCGTGGCGAGCGCGTCGGTCGCCGCCGGCACGTCGCTGCGCACGCCGTTCGCATCGGTGTCAGGTTGAGCGCGCCGGGTCACGCGGACGCTCCCTGATCCGAGGTCGAACGGCGCTTGTTCGACTCGACCCATGCGGCCAAGTCGGCCGGATCATAGGTGACCCTCGCGCCGGTCTTCACGAAGGCCGGGCCGCCGCCCTTGACCCTCAGGTTGTTGAGGTAGCCGACCGACAAGCCGAGACGCCGGGACGCCTCCGAGACGCTCAGCAGGGATTGATCGTGGGTATCCATATGGAAGCTCCGATATTTGACGAAGCGTCGCGCTTCGTGGTTCGGAGCCATCCACGTATCGTTGACCATGGGCACTAGCGCAGGCGCTCGCGACGGCGGCGGAGCGGCGGACAAAGCCAGCGCGGAAGGACCGGTCGCTAGCGTTTCGCTATTTGATGCCAGCGATCCAAGTTGCCGTGACGCCCTTGAGCATCGAGCGGATCACCGCCGCTGATGGCCGGGGAGAATCCAGCTTCCACCCGAACCCTACTTCCTCGGCCAAAAGCGTGAGCGTCCACTTGGTTTTACCGATCGGCAGGGGTCCGTCAGTCACCAGCTTCTCAGCCAGACCCGTGGCATGGGCGAGGTCCCGTGCTTTGTTCTCAGCCCTGATCTTCCTCGTTTCCCCGGCCCCCCTAGCCCGTGCGTCTCGGTCAGCAATGGCGCGGTTAGCAAGGTCAAAGATCGAATCGGGGCCGTCATGGATCTCGAACAAGGCCAGCCTCCGACCCATCTCGTACGCGCGCTCGCATGCGGAATCGACGCGGCCGGCAAGGGCCGGATCGATGGCCGTGAAGGCGACGATTTCCTCGGCATGGGCGAGGGCCAGGGTAAAAATGCCGTCGATCTCGGGCTGTTCGAAATATGGGCCGAGCGGTCTCCCGTCAGGGCCGAGGTCATACCGCGTGCCGATGATAGCCCGCCACTCAGTGTCCTGGTGCAGCACGCTGAGGTCCGCGATCTCTAAGTGATCACATAGGGCGGCGAGGAAGGTCTTCAGGTCCTTGACCGTAGAGCTAGGTGAGAGGGTCATTCGACCCTCCGGCGAGCAAACACCAGGACCGCGCCCGTCCGTTCCTCATCGGCGATGAGTTCGACGCCTTCGGCCTCAAACGCAGCGACGATCTTTGCGGCGTTCGAGTCCCTCACCGGCCGGCCGTTCTCAAATCGCGAAAGGGTCTCGTATGAGATGCCCGTCCGGGCCGCCAGATCCTGCAGGGACCAGCCCAGAAGTCCCCGGGCCGCCCTCGAGGCGTGGATGGTTATCATGTCGGTCCCCGTGTTACGGCCTAGCGTCATATATTTTGACGTACCGATTGACAAGCTCCTAAGCAGAACGTCATATATTTTGACGTTTAGGAGATTGCTCAATGACCACCGCCAACGAAACCCGCCGCCACGTCATGACCATGGCTTGGGGGCTCTACCGTGACGCCGCCTTCGCCGGTGATCGGCTCTACACCTTCGCCCAGGCCTTGGCCGGGGCGTGGCGCTTCATGAAGCGCCTGACGGCGACGAAGCCGGCCTTGCCCGCCTGGCGCAGCCCGGTCGCCAGAAGCCCGATCGCCCGCCGCTATGGTCGCGCCGCCTTCGTCGGCGGCCGGGCGAGCGCCGCCTACTTGACCGCTCGCGTGGGAGGCTGACCCGATGAACCCGACCTTTCCCCCGAAAGGCCCGACCACCGCTGAGGGTGGCCGTCCCGTTCCCGATGGAGATACCCCCATGGTCGCTCTCGCCTACGCCCCGACCTCTCCCGCGCCTGCAGGGGAGGTCGCGGAAACCGACCTCGCCCAGGCGGCGGCGCAGTTCATGGCCCTCCGGGCCGAGTCCGATCGGTTGATGGAGATCGAGCTTGACCTTCAGAGCCGCGCCGTCTCCGCCTGCCCCGGCGCCCGCGCGCCCACCGCGGATCTGGAAGCCCTGCATCGCCGCCTCGGCCTGCCCGAGGTCCAGGCCGCCTGGAAGCGAGCGATGTCGGCGCAGGAAGCCGTCGCCGCGCGGATCGAGCGCCTCGCCCCTACCAGCGTCCGGGATGCCGCCCTCAAGCATGGCGTACTCCTGGCCTCGCACCTGACAGAGGAAGGAGACGTCATGGATCCGGAGGCGTTCTTCCGCGCCGCGAAGCGCTTCCAGCGCGACCTCGAGCAGCTGGCCGGCACGCCCGGCGTCTGACCGCCGATCCTACGGCCATCGACCAAAGCCCGCCGGTTCCGCCGGCGGGCTTTCTTGTCGACATGCGGTCGCAGCTGGCGATGCGAACGCCGTGCGCACCTAGGCGGGCGAGCGCTACGCGAGCGAGGCCCTAGCCCCCACAGTCATTGACGATGTGCCGTTCCAGGGCGGCTTGCTCACCCTTGGCCTGCGCCAGCTCGCCCTCGACATTGGCGCCGAAAATCGAGCCGACCGGCAGGAGAAGCAGGACGACGCCCGCCGTGTCGGCAAGGGCGGCGTTGTTCTGCTTACGCGACAGGGCGTTGACCTGTTCCCGGATCATCACCAGCCGTTCCCGGGCGGTCGGGCACGGCATGTTGGAATAGTCAGTCGCCGCGATCGCGACGGGCGCAACGCCGCTGGCGCGGGTGGCGCAGCCCGAGACAGCGGCAGCCGCCAGCGCGACGGCCACGGCCGCCAGGATTGATCTCCTTCATTGATTTCCCTCCCACGCCTTCCCGGCGCATCGAACGCCGTTTGCACAAGCTGTCCGGGTGTCGATGGTCGAGACACCCGCCACCCGATCCGGGGGTGGAGAGGGCCACACTCGCGCGCGAAATTTGACCCTCTCTTGGAAGATTATGCCCCATTTCGCACCTTGGGCGGCCTCCCGCCAGATCCGTGCGAAAGCCAGCCGATCCGTGCTATGCTACTGTATTTCATTGATTTTTTCGGCCCCGCGCCCTGCCCGACCGTATACGTTTCGACCCCCCCGGAAGGACCCGAGCGCCCCCGCCGGCCGCCCTCGGCCCGTGGCCCAGGAGGTGAAACATTCCAATTTCCGGTCCGCCCGGGCAGTTCCCACCCGTCCCCACATCGCGCGAGCGGTGGGAACCGCCCCGACCCGGGAGAGAGAGAAGAGAAAACAGACAGATAGAGAGGCCGTCCCCACCGGTCCCCACAGTCCCCACCTGTCGCGGCTCGGCCCTGCGATCCGTGCGGCGCATGGATGACACCGGACTGGCGCAGGGCCGAGGCGCACGGATCGGAAATCGACGGCGCGGCCAAGGTCCATGGCTTCGCCCCCCACAGCGCGCGAGTGTGGCCTCCCCCCGCCCCCAAACGCGCGGGGATCAGTGCTGGCGGCGGAAGGGAACCACCTCGCCGACCGTGCCGGCCAGAGCCGCCGAAGCGCTCTCGGCCGTGCGGTCGGCGGCGGCCTGGACAGGATCGTCGGCCAGGTGTGCGTAACGCGCCGTCGTCTTCACGTCGCGATGGCCCAGCAGCTTCCCGATCAGAGGCAGGGACTGCCCGCCGCTGGCCGCAAGGCTGGCATAGGTGTGGCGCAGATCATGGATCCGGACGTCTTCCAGACCGGCCAGCTGGCGCGCCTTATTCCAGACCTTGGCCGTCCCGATGAAATGCTTCTTGGGTCGGCCCGTGGCCGGGAAGACGAAGGGGGAGCCCTTCTCCCGATCGACGCCCTCGAGCACGACCAGGGCGGGCGGGCCGAGGGGAATGACTTTCGCCCCGGTCTTGGAGTCTCCGAGGCGCAGGCATCCCCGGTCCATATCGACCTCGGACCAGCGGAGCGCTTCGATCTCGCCCCGCCGGGCGCCGGTCAGCACCAGGAGACGGATGATCGCCAGGGCCTTGCGGTTGGCGTCCAGATTGGCGAGGGCGCTCCCGAGGCGGCCCAGCTCGGCCGCGCTCAGGAAGCGTTGCGATTCCCCGTCCCTGAACCGCTTGACGCCCGTGACCGGGTTTGTGGTCAGGAGCTTTCGCTTCACCGCGAACGTGAAGATGCCGCCCAGCAGCCCGGCTGTCCGCGTCGCGGCGCCCCGACCCCCGCGCGCGACCGGATCGGTCCGCTTCCGCGTCTCGACCTTCCGGCCCTTGGCCTCGACCCGGGTCGGCTTCCGGTCAACCGCCGTCTTGCCGGCCGCCACGTCGCGAATGAACCGCTCAACGTCGGCGTCCGTCACGGCCGAGATCAGCTTCCGGCCCAGCAGGGGTTTGATATGGCGCTCAATGCGAACCCGGTCGGTCGCCAGGGTGCTGGCCTTCTTCGTTGCAACGCCCTCGGCCAGGTAGAGATTGCACAGCTCGGAAATTGTCAGCTCCTTCCGCGACGCCGACCGCGCGGCCTGAGGATCTCCACCATGCCGGACCGTCGCCAGGATCTTGGCGGCTTCCTCCCTCGCCTCATCCGGGGTCAGGACGCCATGGCGAGCGATGGTGAATTCCTGTTGGCTGACGGAACGCCCGCCGCCATTGGGCCGGTAGGCGACGATGTAGCTCTTCACCCCGCCAGGCGTGACCCTCACCCCGAACCCTTTCAGGTCCGTATCCCAGAGCCGATAGAGCCGCTCGCCCGGCTTCGCGCCGTCGACGGTCCGCTTCGTGATCCGTTCCACCCGCCGGCCGCTCGCCATGGCGGACCTCCATTCCAGCACCGTTACAGCACGGCAATGTGAATCACGGCGCTCGCCGCTTTTCACCACCTATCACCATAGTTCATTTTTACAATAAAACACAGTAGCTAAGGTGAAATGTAATGATCTGTGTGGAAGCCCTGATAAGCGAAACCCCTGCCCTCCGAAGGCAGGGGTCAGAGGTTCGAATCCTCTCGGGTGCGCCACTTCCTCTCCCTCACCGACGCAGACCCCTTGCCAAGCGCCCGGCGTAGCGCATCATGTCGGCGCTGATCTGGGGAGGTCACAATGAAAATCGCCGTTTGGCTTGGCGTCGTCGTGTTCGCACTGGGGGGACCGGCCGCGGCCGAGACATGGCAGGCGTTTTCGCGAAGCGCCAACAACGCCTTCATGGCCGACTCGGACAGCATCACAATCGAGGGCGGGATCACCTCGATCAAGGTCGCCACCGTGCCTCGGGCCGGCGAGTCCGGCGACCTGAGCCACTCGGTCGAGACCTTCCAGTTTCGTTGCGAGGCGGACGAGTGGCGCACCGCCGGCGTCGTCGAGTTCGGGCCGGACGGGAGCGAGGTCGGCCAGTTTCCGGAAGACGACGCCGAATGGGAGCCGCTGCGGCGGGACACCATGCCCAACTATCTGAAGGAAATCGCCTGCGACGGCGCGCGCGCGGTGCCGCCGCACTGGCCGTCGATCCAGGCCTTCATAGACGCCGGGCGGCCATAGACCCGGTCAGCACAACGGCGTCGAGGGTGCGATAGTCGCGGCGGGGCAGGGACGGGCTGGCCATGACAGGCACGGTCGCGGATGCGGGCGCCGGCGGGAATGCACCCGCAGACCGTGGGGAAAATCACCCACGCATTGCGCGGGCAGGAGGGGTTAAACGCGGCGCTCGGCTCGGGAGGGGCCGAAGGATGACGATGGCGCCTGATCCAGACCGCATCTATGAAGCAGCCGCTCTCGAACTGGCGGCGACGGCGAGCCGAGTCCTCGACTTCGGCGCCGGGCGCGGCCTCCACGGCATCGACTTGAGAACCCCCCACAACACCGTCGTCGGTTGCGACGTGGACTCCGCCGTGCTGGCCAACCCGCTCCTGCACCGCGCCGAGGTCGTCGCCCTTGGCGCGCCGCTCCCGTACGACGACGGCTCATTCGACCTGATCGTCTGCCGCTATGTGCTGGAGCACGTCGAATGCCCGGAAACGGTCTCGGCCGAACTGCGGCGCATTCTGGCGCCCGGCGGAACCATTCTCGCCATCACCCCGAACAAATACGGCTACGTCGCGGTGGCCGCGAGCATCGTTCCGAATCCGCTCCACGTCGCCGTGCTGAAGCTCGTTCAGCCGGGCAAGCTGGCGGAAGACACCTTTCCGACGCGCTACCGGATGAACACCCGCAGGGATCTGGAGCGCGCGTTCGGCGCCCTGTCCTACTTCCTGCGCGCCTCCGGGCCGTCGGCCTACCACTTCGGCATCGACGCCGTGGCCAAGGCGTTCAACCTCCTGCACCGCATCCTGCCGGAGCCGCTGCACACGCAGATCGTGTTCCGCTACACCCGGCCGGCGCAGTCATGAACGGGTACGCGGCAGCGAAGCGGGCGCTCGACCTGACAACGGCGCTGGCCGTGGCGCTCGCGCTCCTTCCCGCCCTCCTCATGATCGCGGCCCTGATCCGCTCCACCTCCGCCGGCCCCGCGATCTTCTGTCAGGCGCGCGTGGGGCGGCACGGTCGGCCGTTCTGTATGTTCAAATTCCGCACCATGAGGGTCGGGGCCGACAGCGGGGCGGGGCATGACGAAAGCCGGATCACGCCCGTGGGCCAGGGCCTGCGCCGATACCGTATCGACGAACTGCCGCAGGTGCTGAACATCATCCGCGGCGAGATGAGCTGGATCGGGCCGCGCCCCGAGGCCAGGCCCTTTCCGCCCTCTATGCCGCCAGCCTGCCGGGCTATCACGACCGCCACGTCGTCCTGCCGGGCGTTACCGGCTGGGCCCAGGTCAATCAGGGGCACGTCACCGGCGTCGATCAGGCGGCGCTCAAGCTGGCTCTGGACCGCTACTATCTGGCCCGTCTGTCCCCGTGGCTGGACCTGCTCATCGTGGCGAAGACGGTCCCGGTCCTGCTGTCCGGCGCCGGCAGGTAGTCGCCACGGCCCTCTGGCGGTGATGTGGCGCACGGCGCCGGACGCCGGGCGTCCATAGACCCGGTCAGGCGTCGACGGCGGCGTCCAGGGCGTTGGCCTGGATGAACTCGCGGCGGGGCTCGACCACGTCGCCCATCAGTTTGGCGAAAAGGTCCGAGGCGTCCTCCTGGTGCTCGACCGACACCTTCAGCAGGGTGCGGGCGTTGGCGTCCAGCGTGGTCTCCCACAGCTGCTCGGGGTTCATCTCGCCCAGACCCTTGTAGCGCTGGATGGCGATGCCCTTCTTGCCGGCCTCCAGAACCGCCTCCAGCAGGTCCAGCGGACCTCGGATGGTCACGGTCTTGTCCTTGCGCCGGTAGACGGCCGGCTTGTCGAACAGGCCTTCGAAGGCGGCCGAACGCTCGGCCAGGCGGCGGGCGTCCAGCGACCGGATCAGGGCCTCTTCCAGCACGATGCGCTCGGTGACGGCGCGGCGAACGCGCTCGAACACCACGGCCCCCTGGGCGCCCGGCGAACCGGTCCAGTCGCCGTCGCCTTCCTCGGCGTAGAGGTTCAGGCGGGCGGCCGCCTTCGACGGATCAGCGGCGTCCTCGTCGAACAGGCCCGCGAGCGCCGCCTGCTCAACCGCGAAGGCCGGCGCGCGCTGCGACAGACGATCGACCCCGGCCTTGAAGGCCTTGGCCTCGCGCACCAGCGCCTGCAGGTCCAGGCCGGTGCGGCGCTCGCCGTTCGGCAGGTCCAGCTCCGCTTCGGCGGAGCCTTCCTCGATCAGGTAGGAGTCCATCTCCGCCTGGTCCTTCAGGTAGCGCGACTGCTTGCCCTTGGAGACTTTGTAGAGCGGCGGCTGGGCGATGTAGACATGACCGCGCTCGATCAGCTCGGGCATCTGCCGGTAGAAGAAGGTCAGCAGCAGGGTCCGGATGTGGGCGCCGTCGACGTCGGCGTCGGCCATCAGAATGATCTTGTGGTAGCGCAGCTTGTCGGCGTTGAAGTCGTCCCGGCCGATGCCGGTGCCCAGCGCCAGGATCAGCGTGCCGATCAGGTCGGACGACAGCATGCGATCGAAGCGGGCCCGCTCGACATTGAGGATCTTGCCCCGCAGCGGCAGCACGGCCTGGTTCTCGCGATTGCGGGCCTGTTTGGCCGAGCCGCCGGCGGAGTCGCCCTCGACGATGAACAGTTCGGACTTGGCCGGATCGCGTTCCTGACAGTCGGCCAGCTTGCCGGGCAGGGAGCTGATCTCCATCGCCGTCTTGCGCCGGGTCAGGTCGCGGGCCTTGCGGGCGGCCTCGCGGGCGGCGGCGGCCTCGACGATCTTGGCCACCACCATCCTGGCCTCGACCGGGTGTTCCTCGAACCAGGTCGACAGGCCTTCCGAGCACAGGCCCTCGACGGCCGGACGAACCTCGGACGAGACCAGCTTGTCCTTGGTCTGGGAGCTGAATTTCGGATCGGGCACCTTGACCGACAGGACGCAGGTCAGGCCCTCGCGGGCGTCCTCGCCCGAGACCGAGACCTTCTCCTTCTTGGCCGCGCCGGCGGCGTCGATATAGCTGCCCATGACCCGCGTCAGGCTGGCGCGGAAGGCCGACAGGTGGGTGCCCCCATCCCGCTGGGGGATGTTGTTGGTGAAGCACAGCATGGTCTCGTGGTAGCTGTCGTTCCACCACAGGGCGAGGTCGATCTCGATCCCCTCCTTCTTGCCGCGGATGACGATGACGTCCTTGAGGATCGGCGTCTTGGACTTGTCCAGGTGGCGCACGAAGGCCTCGACCCCGCCCTCATAGTGCAGGACCTCCTCGAACGGCTCGGCCCCGCGATCGTCGCGCAGTTTGATGACCACGCCCGAGTTCAGGAAGGCCAGCTCGCGCAGGCGATGCTCCAGCGTCTTCAGGTCGAAGTCGATGTGCGAGAAGGTGGTGACCGAGGGGTAGAAGGTCAGCTCGGTGCCGGACAGGACCTTGCCGTTGTCGCGCATCGGGGCGTCGCCGGTGACCTTCAGGCTCTCGACCGTGTCGCCGCGCTCGAACCGCATCTCGTGGCGCTTGCCGTTGCGGTAGATGACCAGGTTCAGCCAGTCGGACAGGGCGTTGACGACGGAGACGCCGACGCCGTGCAGGCCGCCCGAGACCTTGTAGGAATTCTGGTCGAACTTACCGCCGGCGTGCAGCTGGGTCATGATGACCTCGGCCGCCGAGACGCCCTCGCCCTCGTGGATGTCGGTGGGGATGCCGCGACCGTTGTCGGTGACGGTGACCGAGCCGTCGGCGTTGAGGATGACCTGCACCAGGTCGGCGTGGCCGGCGAGGGCCTCGTCGATGGCGTTGTCGACCACCTCATAGACCATGTGGTGCAGGCCCGAGCCGTCGTCGGTGTCGCCGATATACATGCCGGGCCGTTTGCGGACCGCGTCCAGGCCCTTGAGGACCTTGATGGAATCGGCGCCGTAGGCGGCCTCTTCGGCGGTGTCGACGTTGCGCGCGGTCGGGGTCTGGTCGGTCATATATTCGGTCGGATCATCGCCCGGTTCGGGCCGGAAAGGGCGGCGCTGGGGCCGCCCGGAATCATCAGTTTCCGGGCCACGAATCTGATCCGCGCCGGAACCGACAAGATATAGGATTTTCGGGGAGAATTGCGAGCGAAACCGACGCTGTCCCGGGGCCGGGAAGCGGTGTCGACGAACCCGGTCCGGCCGGGGTCCGCGGCGGCTTCGATAGCCGCCGCGGCCAGACGTCAGGCCAGCGAGCCGTCGATGTCCTTGCAGGCCTGGATCAGGCCCTGGACCGACTCGACCGACTTCTTGAACATGGCCTTCTCGTCGTCGTTGGTGGTGAACTCGATCACCTTCTCGACGCCGCCGGCGCCGATCAGGGCCGGGACGCCGACGTAGAGATCCTTGAGGCCGTATTCGCCCGACAGCCAGACGGCGCAGGGCAGGACGCGCTTCTGGTCCAGCAGGTAGGAGCGGGCCATGGCGATGGCGCTCTCGGCCGGGGCGTAGAAGGCCGAGCCGGTCTTGAGCAGGGCGACGATCTCGCCGCCGCCCTTGCGGGTGCGATCGACGATGGCGTCCAGCTCGGCCTGCGACAGGAAGCCGGCCTTGACCGCGTCGGGCAGGGGCAGGCCGCCGACGGTCGAGTGGCGCACCATCGGCACCATGTCGTCGCCGTGGCCGCCCAGCGTCCAGGCGTTGATGTCCTGAATGGACACCCCGGTCTTCTCGGCGAGGAAATAGGCGAAACGGGCCGAGTCGAGCACGCCGGCCATGCCGACGACCTTCTCCTTCGGCAGTCCCGAGAATTTCTGCAGGGCCCAGACCATGGCGTCGAGCGGGTTGGTGATGCAGATGACGAAGGCGTTGGGGGCGTGCGCCTTGATGCCCTCGCCGACGGCCTTCATGACCTTGAGGTTGATGCCGATCAGGTCGTCGCGGCTCATGCCCGGCTTGCGCGGCACGCCGGCGGTGACGATGCAGACGTCGGCGCCGGCGATGTCGGCGTAGTTGTTGGCGCCCTTCAGGGCCACGTCGGTCCCGATCACGGCGGTGGCCTCGGCGATGTCCAGCGCCTTGCCCTGGGGCGTGCCCTCGGCGATGTCGAACAGGATGATGTCGCCCAGCGCTTCGCGCGCGGCCACGTGGGCCAGGGTGCCGCCGATCATGCCGGCGCCGATGAGGGCGATCTTCGCGCGAGCCATAGGTGTCGTCTCCGGGAGGAAGGTGTGCGATGCGATATCGCTGTCGGGCGGGGGTCTAGACCCCCGCGCGCGGGCCTGCAACCGTGACGCCGCGTAACGGAGGCCCCAGGAACCGCCATGGCCAGCCTGCCTGAAATCGTCGCCCCCAAAGACACCCCGTCCGACCTGATCACCGTCGTGGACGAGACGACGGTGCGCGCCGAGGTCGAGGCCTGGCGGGCGCGGGTGCTGAAACGGCCCGGCCTGTGGGACAAGGCGACGCGGGGGACCCAGGACCGCATAAACCGCATCATCCCGGAGAAGGTCCACGCCATCGTCACCTCGGGCGTCGAGGCGATGACGAAGGGAATCCTGTTCGGCTCGGACCTGATCCAGACCCGGCCCCGGGCTGATGGATCGCTGGCGGCGCGGGAGTTGCGGGCCAGGGCCATGATCAGGACCTATCGCAACACGGCGAGCGTCGAGGGCGGGGTCACGGGGGCCGGCGGCTTCATGCTGGCGGCGGCCGACTTTCCGGCCCTGATGGCGATCAAGGTGCGGATGATGGGCGACGTGGTCGGCGCCTATGGCTGGGGCGGCGATACGGTGAGGGAGCGGCTGTTTCTGCTGCACATCTTCCACCTCGCCTTCGCCAGCGCCCGGCGCCGACCCGAGGCCCTGGCGGAACTGGAGCGCTGGATCGCCGGGGTCGACCAGCCGGAGGCGATCACCGAATACGACTGGCGGCGGTTCCAGATCGAGTACCGGGACTATATCGACCTGGCCAAGCTGGCCCAGCTGATCCCGGTGGTCGGCGCGCCGATCGGGGCCGTGGTCAACTGGCGGCTGGTCGAACGGCTCGGCGAGACGACGATGATGGCCTGCCGCATGCGGTGGTTCGCCGAAACGGATGGCCCGCCGCGGCAGGGACCCCGATAACTTTCATTGTTCCCGACGACAAAGTTTATTGATTTTCCTTCGGTCTGACTCGGGCATAGGCTGCCGCAAACAGAACACCCGGGAGGATATCATGGACGGAAACGCCGGCGGCCCTTCGCCCCTCAACGATCCGAAGAAGGAAAAGGCCGCGCTGCGGTCCCTGCTCGGGCGAACCAACCGCGACTGGTGGCCCAACTCGCTCGCCATCGACATCCTCCATCAGCACGGCCGGACCGGCGATCCGATGGGCGACGGCTTCAACTACGCCGAGGCGTTCAAGAAGCTGGACTACGCCGCGGTCAAGCGCGACCTGCACGCCCTGATGACCGACAGCCAGCCGTGGTGGCCGGCGGACTATGGCCACTACGGACCCTTCTTCATCCGCATGGCCTGGCACTCGGCCGGCACCTATCGCACCGGCGACGGGCGCGGCGGCGCCAATTCAGGCCAGCAGCGGTTCGCGCCGCTGAACAGCTGGCCGGACAACGGCAACCTCGACAAGGCGCGCCGCCTGCTGTGGCCGATCAAGCAGAAATACGGGGCCAACCTGTCGTGGGCCGACCTGATGATCCTGGCCGGCAATGTCGCCATCGAGAGCATGGGCGGGCCGGTGTTCGGCTTCGGCGGCGGGCGCGCGGACGTGTGGGAGCCCGAGAAGGACGTCTACTGGGGCACCGAGGAGAAATGGGTCGGCGAGGAGGGCAACGAGACCCGCATCCAGCCTGACAAGGAGATGGCGCTGGAGAGCCCCTTGGCGGCGATCCAGATGGGTCTGATCTATGTGAACCCCGAAGGCCCCGGCGGCGTGCCGGACGCGCTGCAGTCGGCGCGCGACATCCGCGAGACCTTCGCCCGCATGGGGATGAACGACGAGGAGACGGTGGCCCTGACCGCGGGCGGCCACACCTTCGGCAAGGCCCACGGCGCCGGCGACGCCAAGCTGGTCGGGGTCAGCCCGGAAGGCGCCGACATCGCCCAGCAAGGCCTGGGCTGGATCTCCGGTCATGGAAGCGGGATCGGCGACGACACCATCACCTCGGGGATCGAGGGGGCCTGGACGCCCACGCCGACCACCTGGGACATGGACTATTTCGACATGTTGCTGGACCATGAGTACGAGCTGGTCCGAAGCCCCGCCGGGGCCAAGCAGTGGCAGCCCGTGGGCAACCCGCCGGAGACCCTCGCCCCCGCCGCCCACACGCCGGGCAAGCGCGTGCCGACGATGATGACCACCGCCGACATGGCGATGAAGATCGACCCGGAATACCGCAAGGTGATGGAGAAATTCCGCGCTGACCCGGCCTATTTCGGCGACGCCTTCGCCCGCGCCTGGTTCAAGTTGTGCCACCGCGACATGGGGCCCAAGGCTCGCTACCTCGGGCCGGAAGTGCCGCAGGAAGACTTGATCTGGCAGGACCCGATCCCGGCGCATCAGGGACCGCGGCTCGCCGCCGCAGACATCCGGGCGCTGAAGGACCGGATCAGCTCGGCGGGTTTGTCGACCGCGGAACTGGTCCGGACCGCTTGGGCCGCCGCGGCCACCTATCGCGGCTCGGACCATCGCGGCGGCGCCAACGGCGGCCGCCTGCGGCTGGAGCCGCAGCGCAGCTGGGACGTCAACGAGCCGGCCAAGCTGTCGAAGGTCCTCCAAGCCTATGAGCGGATCAAGGCCGACTCGGGCCTGAACGTCTCGATCGCCGACCTGATCGTGCTGGGCGGCGGCGTCGGCATCGAGCAGGCGGCGAAGGCGGCCGGCCATGCGGTCGAGGTCCCCTTCACCCCGGGCCGCACCGACGCCGGCCCGGAGCAGACCGACGTCGAGGGCTTCGCGGTGCTGGAGCCCAAGGCGGACGGCTTCCGCAACTATCTGGGCGTTCGCTACAACGTCCCGACCGAGGAGCTGCTGATCGACCGGGCCCAGCTGCTGGGCCTGACCGCGCCGCAGATGGCGGTGCTGGTCGCCGGGCTGCGCGTGCTCGGGATCAACCACGGCGACTCGAAACACGGGGTCTTCACCGACCGACCGGGTCAGCTGACCAACGACTTCTTCGTCAATCTGCTGGACATGCGGACCGCCTGGAAACAGGTCGACGACAGCGGCGACGAGACCTTCGTCGGCACCGACCGCATCAGCGGCGAAAAGCGCTGGACCGCCACCCGCACCGATCTGGTGTTCGGCTCCAACTCACAGCTGCGGGCGCTGTCAGAAGTCTACGCCTCGGCCGATGCGGGCGAGAAATTCGTCCGTGACTTCGTGGCGGCCTGGACCCAGGTCATGAACGCCGACCGGTTCGACGTGACCCTGGACGAAGAGTTCGGCGCCGCGAACGTCTAGGCCTGCTTCCCCCTTCGCGGCCCCCGGGTCGCGAAGGGACGACGCATAGGAGTCGTGGATAGCGATGGCTTTCGGCATAGAGACGACCTATGTCGGCCGGATGCTCCCCACGCTCCGACAGCTCCAGTACCTCAAGCTCCTCGCGGAACACGCCTCGTTCAGCCGCGCGGCCGAGGCGGCCCACGTCAGCCAGCCCGCCCTGTCGGCGGGCGTGCAGGAACTGGAGAAGATTCTGGGCGCGCCGGTGGTCGAGCGGACGCGCGGCAATGTCCAGCTGACCGCGGTCGGCGCCGAGGCGGTCAAGCGGGCGGAGGACGTGCTGGCCCGCACCGAGGACTTGGTCGAGGCGGCCAAGAATGCGGGCAAGCCCCTGTCCGGGCGGTTTCGGCTCGGCGTGATCCCGACGGTGGCGCCCTTCCTCCTGCCGGCCAAACTGCCGTCGCTGAAAACGGCCTATCCCGCGCTGCGCCTGTTCATTCGCGAGGACCTGACGCCTCGGCTGGTGGCGGCGCTGAAGGCGGGCCAGCTGGACGCCGCCGTGATCGCCCTGCCCTACTCGGCCCAGGGCATCGATCACGCCCGCATCGGCGACGACGAGATTCTGGCGGCGGCCCCTGTCGGCCACGTCCTGGCGGGCGCAGGCCCGATCCCGCCGGGGTCGCTGAAGGCCGAGGACCTGATCCTGCTCGAGGACGGACACTGCCTGCGCGACCAGGCCCTGGCCGCCTTCGACATCGACCCGCCGAAGGGCGAGGACGTGTTCGCCGCCACCTCGCTGCATACCCTCGTCCAGATGGTGTCGTCGGGTCTCGGCGTCAGCTTCCTGCCGGAGATGGCGGTGCGAGCGGGTCTGGCCGACATGCCCGGCGTGGTCGTGCGCCACATCTCGGCCAGGGCCCCGCGCCGCGAGATCGTCGTCGCCTGGCGCACTGGCTCCAGCCGCGCGGCCGAGGCGAAACTGCTGGCCGAGGCGCTGCGGATCGACTGAACGTCGCATTACGACTCCGTAAGGTGCGCCGGATTTTCGCCCTGATAGGGTCGCCTCGCCCGTCCGTGCGGGCGTCCGGAGCCCTCCCCCATGAAGTCCCGCCTGATCCTGACCGTCGCCGTCTCGGCCCTCCTGGCTGGCGTTCCGTCCTTCGCCGTCGCCGATGCGCCGCGCGCGGAAACCGCCGCCGCGCAGGCCCTGACCTGCCTCCCCGCGCCCGCCGCGGCCCCGGTTGCGACCGGCGAGGTCCCGCCGTTGGGATTCCGCGAGTGCGTGCTGCCGAACGGACTGAAGGTCTACACCCTGAGGGACGCCTCGACCTCGAACGTCACCGTCCAGGTCTGGTACCGCGTCGGCTCCAAGGACGATCCGGCCGGGCGGTCCGGCTTCGCCCACCTGTTCGAACACCTGATGTTCAAATCGACCGAGAACATGCCGACCGAGACCTTCGACCGGCTCACCGAGGATGTCGGCGGCTTCAACAACGCCTCCACCTGGGACGACTTCACCAACTACTATGAGGTGGTGCCGGCGAACCACCTGGAGCGGCTGCTGTTCGCCGAGGCCGACCGCATGGGCTCTCTGGTGGTCGACGCCGATGTCTTCGCCTCGGAGCGGGACGTGGTGAAGGAGGAATACCGCCAGAGCTATCTGGCCAATCCCTACAACCGCTTCTTCGGCCTGTTCGCGCCCCAGACGATCTATCAGAACCACCCCTACCGCCGCCCCGGCATCGGCTCGATCGAGGAGCTGAACGCGGCCACCATCGACGATGTCCGCCGGTTCCACGCGACCTACTACCGGCCCGACAACGCCGTGCTGATCGTGGCCGGCAATTTCGACCAGGCGAAGCTGGACGGCTGGATCGCGCAGTATTTCGCCGGCCTGACCAATCCGGCCGCCCCGCTTCCCGCCAACAACGTGGTCGAGCCCGAGCCGACCGGCCCCCGCGAGGCGACCTTCTACGGCGCCAATGTGCCGCTGCCGGCGGTGATGCTGGCCTGGCCCACCGTGCCCTACGGCGATCCGGACCGCGCCGCCCTGACGGTGCTGGACGGCATCCTGTCCACCGGCGAGAGCAGCCGTCTGTACCGCTCGCTGGTCTACGAACAGCAGATCGCGGCCCAGGCCAGCTCCAGCCCCGATTTCGCAAACCAGGCCGGCAACCTGACCGCCTACGCCATCATGGCCGACGGCAAGACGCCGGAGGAGGGCGTCGCCGCGCTGCGCGCCGAAGTGGCCCGCTTCCGCGACGAGCCGGTCACCGAGGCCGAACTGGCCGAGGCCAGGAACGAGCTGGTCGCCGATCTGCTGCGCGGACGCGAGGGCGTCGACGACCGGGCCAATGCGCTCGGCTTCGCCCTGATGTGGGACGGCGAGGCCGCCGCCGCCGACCGCGAGGTCGCCGCCCTCAAGGCGGTCACCGCCGCGGACGTGCAGCGGGTGGCCCGGCGCTATCTGTCGGAACAGCGCATGATCACCATGCGCTATCTGCCCGCCGACGAGGCGCATCCGCCGACCGAGCCGAACAAGAACGTCGACGCTCCGGTCAAGGTGGCCGATCTGGCGCCGGTGGGCGAGCCGACCGTTCTGCTGCCCGAGGGCGAGCGCGCCGCCATTCCGGCTCCGGGACCCGAGGTTTCCCCCGCGACGCCCGCCGTCGCCGACTTCCGCCTCGCCAACGGGCTGCGGGTGCTGGTGGCGCCGACCGAGGGCGTGCCGCTGGTGTCGGCCCGGCTCAGCTTCGACGCCGGCACGCGCGACGACGGCGCGCTTCCCGGCCTGGCGACCATGACCGCCGGCCTGCTGACCCAAGGCACCGCCACCCGCACCGCGCCGGAGATCGCCGCCGAGATCGAGGGCCTGGGCGCCAGTGTCGGCGCCGGGGCCGGCGTGGACTTCACCAACATCTACGCCAATGCGCCCGCCGACGTCTTCCCGCAGACCCTGGCCCTGATGGCCGACGTGGTCCGCAATCCGGCCTTCGCCGCCGACGAACTGGAGCGCCAGCAGTCGCAGACGCTGGACGGCCTGCGCGTGGCCCTGAGCCAGCCGGGCCAGATCGCCTCGCAATCCGTCGGTCGGGTGATCTACGGCGACGCGCCCTACGGCGCGCCAAGCTCGGGCACGGTGACCTCGGTGCCGCGGCTGACCCGCGAGGACGTGGTGAATTTCCACCGCGCCCGTTTCGCGCCGGACGGCGCCACCCTGGTCTTCTCGGGCGCGATCACGCCGGAACACGCCCGCGCCCTGGCGGAACAGGCGTTCGGCGACTGGCGCGGCGACGGCGCGGTTGCGAGCCGCGTGGCCGATCCGTCCGGC
>NZ_JAVHLH010000060.1:0-2405 GCF_031082345.1 Brevundimonas sp.
CCTGTCGTTCGCGAACGACGCCGCCACGGAGTATTTGCTGGGCGCGCCGCTGCGCCGGGCCGATCTGATCCACGCCCTGACCCGGATGCACGCCGGCGAGGCCCCCGCTCCCGAGGAGGAGGCCGCGGGCCGGCGCCAGGAGGCCTGTTTCCCGGGCGCCAGGGTGCTGGTGGTGGACGACTCCGAGGTGAACCGCGAAGTGGCCGCCCAGGCGCTCGAGCGGATGGGCGTCGACGTCGCCTTCGCGGAAGACGGTCTGGAAGCCGTCGAAGCGCTGCGCGAGGGCGTGTTCGATCTGGTCCTGATGGACGGGTCGATGCCGAAGCTGGACGGCTTCCAGGCGACCGTCCGCATCCGCGAGGAAGAACAGGCGTCCGGACGGCCGCGCGCCACCATCCTCGCCTTGACGGCCCACGTCATCGGCACGGCCGCCGAAGCCTGGCGGGAAGCCGGCATGGACGGGGTCATCCACAAGCCGTTCACGATGCAGGACCTCTCGCGCGCGCTTCAGACGCACTGCGGCCAGTATCGGGCGGAGCCCCCGCCGAGGGCAGCCTCTTCCGCGCCCGAGGCCGAGCCCCGGATGGGGGCCGCGGCGCCGGAAGACACCCTGTTCGATCCCGCGGTGCGCGAGGACCTGGCGAAGATGGCCTCCGCCGGCAAGGCCGACTTCGTCGCCCGGATCCAGTCGCTGTATGCCGAGCACGCGCCCGATCGGATGGCCGATCTCGCCGCCGCCTGGAACGATAGCGATGCGGAGCAGGTCGCGCGCGCCGCCCACGCCTTGAAATCCATGAGCCTGAGCCTCGGCGCCCGGGCCGTGGCGGAAGCCACCAGCGCGATCGAGGCCTCCGCCCGCGCGGGCGTTCTGACCCCGGGCGCGCTGGAACGGGTGGACGGCCTGTTGAACGATACGCTTTCCGCCCTGCGATCCAGCGCCGTGCCGGCCGTGGCGGTTCAGGACGTGGGGGAGACCCTCCGTCTGGCGATCGAAAACGGCGAACTCGACCTGGCCTATCAACCCATGATGAACCGGGCCGGTGAATTCGCCGGCAAGGTCGAGGCGCTCGCGCGTTGGACCCGCGCCGACGGCAGCCCCCGCCATCCCGACGAATTCGTCGCCGAACTCGAGGCCGCGGGCGCGGTCGAACGGCTGACCGATTTCGTGCTCGATCGCGCCATGCAGGTCGTCGGAACGCGTCCCGACATCAAGGTGTCGATCAACGCTTCGGCGGGCGAGTTCCAGCGCCGGGATTTCGCCTCGCGGGTCCGGGCGGCCGGCCTCCGCAACGGCTTCCCGCTGGATCGCCTCGAGGTCGAGGTCACCGAGACCGCCATTCTCGACATCGACATGGCCCGTCCGACCATCGACAGCCTTAACGAACTCGGCGTCGGCGTCGCCCTGGACGATTTCGGATCGGGCTACACCAGTCTTCACGCCCTCAGGGAACTGCGCTTCTCGACCCTGAAGATCGACCGCAGTTTCGTTGAGCGCTGCCTGGACGACACGGCCTCGGCCGCCATCATCCATGCCGTCATCTCGGTGGGACGCTCCCTGGGCATGCAGGTCGTGTGCGAGGGCGTGGAGACCGAGGAGCAGTCGAAATTCCTCCGCACCGCGGGGGTCCACATGATCCAGGGCTACATCTACAGCCGCCCCCTCCCCTTCGCGGATCTCCCTTCAACCCAAGTCGAAGCCGCCTGATGTCCCAGGCAATCACCCGCCCCGTACAGGTATGACCGGCAGATCATCATGGCCATCATCGTAATCGTCGACGACGACCCGACCATCCAGTTCATCGCGGGCGAGTTGCTCAAGGCGGAGGGCCACGCGATCGTCCATGCCAGCGACGGCGTCGAGGCGCTCAAGGTGCTCCGCACAGTCCCAGCCGACCTGGTCGTGCTCGACATGCTGATGCCCAATATGGACGGGCTCGAGACCATCATGGAGATGCAGCGCACCCACCCCGAGACAAAAATCCTGGCGATCTCGTCCGGCGGGCCGATGGGACCGCAGGATCTGCTCCGCACCGCCAAACTGTTCGGGGCGGACGACACCCTGGTCAAACCGCTGACCTTTTCGACGTTCGGCGCCGCCGTCGAACGCCTGTTGAACAAGACGGACCGGGACGAGAGCCCGTTCGCGAATATCGGATGATCGGCGAACCTACGGGCCGCCGCTGGAGGGACGGGCAAGAAGGCTTAACCTATTGATTGTATGGTGAGCCATAGCCTTGAATCTACAACGGCGACGTTGGGAGCGGGCAGTGCGCAGAGTAGGCGGAAGAGTGGTGCGGATCATCTCCTGGGCCAGACGGTTCGGCAGGGATAGCCGAGGGTCGATCGCGCTGAAGGCGGCGCTGATCCTCCCGGCCGTCCTGATGATGGGCGCCGGAGCCTTTGAC
>NZ_JAVHLH010000060.1:2415-7488 GCF_031082345.1 Brevundimonas sp.
GACGCAGGTGCAGGCCTCCAAGATCCGCCTCCAGGACATCGCCGACAGCGCCGCCCTCGCCGCCGCCAACGACCTGTCTCTGGCCACCGACGGCTCCAACGCCAAGGAGCGGGCCCGGGCCTATGTCGACACTCACCTGAGCGAATGGGTCGAGGCGCCGAGGGTCGAAGCCGTCTATGAGGTGCTGGACGTCGACGGACAGCGCGCCATCCAGGTGCTGCTGAAAGGCCACCGGTCGTCCTTCTTCGGAAGCCTGCTGCCTCCCGGAGGCTGGCATTTCAACGCGAAGTCGACCGCCACGACCATGGGCATGGTGCCGCTGTGCGTGCTGGTCAGCGGCGATCAGGGCAATCAGCTGCTGTACGTCAGGGACACGAGCAAGCTGAACGCGCCGTCCTGTCTGGTGCATTCGAACCGCGACATCGAAGCTCAGGGGGCCGCGAGCATCACCGCCGCCTCGGTCCAGTCGGTCACGACCGCGCGGGGGTTCATCACCCCGACGGCGAATACCGGCGCGGCCTCGATCACGGACCCCTTCGCCAATCTTGATCTGGAACGGCAGAGCGGCTTCGGGCTGATGTGCACCGCCGGCGAACTGGTGAATCGCATCGTGGTGACTTCCGGAACGCATTACATCCCGCCGGGCAGGCACTGCGGCGGTATTGATGCCCGGGGGACGGCCCGCATCATCCTCGAGCCCGGGGAGCATATGTTCCGCCAGGGACACCTGGTCATCGACGAGACCGCGCGGCTCGAGGGGCAGGACGTGGTGGCCTTTTTCGACGCCGCGTCGAAATTCGAGTTCAAGGGCCAGGCCCTGGTGAACCTCGATGGACGCAAGTCTGGCCCCTACGCCGGCATCGTCATGGGCGCGATGCGCGACAACCGGCAGGATTTCGTCGTCTCGGCGGACCATGTGGAGAGCCTGCTGGGCGTGATCTACGTCCCCTCGGCGCGGCTCATCGTCGAGGGGACCGCGGACGTGGCCCGCGACAGCGCCTGGACCGTGATCGTCGCCCATCAGGTTCAGCTCAAGGGCTCGCCGTCGCTGTTCATCAACGCCAACTACGACGCCAGCGACGTGCCCGTGCCCGACGGCGTCGGCCCGCGCACCGGCGGGTCACGCCTGCTCGACTAGCGGCGGCCGGGTCGCGCCTGAAGCCGCGCCGTCAGGCTTGAGGTGTCCCATCGCGCGCCGCCCATGGCCTGCACTTCGGAATAGAACTGGTCGACCAGAGCCGTCAGCGCCAGATGGGCGCCGTTGGCCCGCGCCTCGTCGAGCACCAGACCCAAGTCCTTGCGCATCCAGTCGACGGCGAAACCGAACTCGAACTCGCCCGCCGCCGCCGTCTTCCAGCGGTTGTCCATCTGCCACGACTGGGCCGCGCCCTTCGAGATCGCGTCATAGACCGCGTCCGTGTCCAGTCCCGCCGTCTGGGCGAAATGGACGGCCTCGGCCAGGCCCTGGACCACGCCGGCGATGGCGATCTGGTTGACCATCTTGGTCAGCTGCCCCGCCCCGGACGGCCCCATGTGCTTGACGGCCTTGGAATAATGCATGAGCACCGCCTCGACCCGCGTCAGGGCCGCCGGATCGCCACCGGCCATGACGCTGAGCTGGCCGTTCTCGGCCCCCGCCTGCCCGCCCGAGACCGGCGCGTCGATGAAGAAGGCCCCCTGCCCCGCGGCCAGATCCGCCATGTCGCGGGCTACGCGGGCCGAGGTCGTGGTGTGGTCGACGACGACGGCCCCGGGGGCCAGCGACGGCATGGCCGCGGCCACGACCTCGCGCACGTCGTCGTCATTGCCGACGCACAGGATGAACAGCTCCGCGCCCGCCGCCGCGTCCGCCACCGTGGCGGCGAAATGGCCGCCGACGGCCCCGGCCCAGGCGCGCGCCTTGTCCGGCGAGCGGTTGAAGCCCGCGACGTCGTGACCGGCCTCGACCAGGTGACGCGCCATGGGGCCGCCCATCACGCCCAGTCCCGCGAAGCCGATCTTCATGTCCGTGCCCTCAGCTGTTCGGTTCGGTCGCGGCCCCGTAGCGGCCGCGGTAGTAGGTCAGGGCGTCGCCCGGCCGGGTTTCGAAGCGCTGGACCTCGCCGACGATGGCCAGGTGGTCGCCCAGGACGATGCGATCGTGGGCCGTGCAATCCAGCCGGGTCAGGGCGTTCTTGAGGCGGGGCGGTTCGGGGCTGGAGCTGTCGAACTCGTCCGAGGACAGCCGACAGACGCCCCAGGCGAAGCGATCGGACATCTCCCGGTCCTCGACGGGCAGCACGTGCACGGCGAAACGGTCGGCCGTGGCGAAGGCGTCATGCCGCCACGAGGCGCGGTCGAGACACCACAGGATCAGCGGCGGCCGCAGCGAGACCGAGGTGAAGGAGTTGACCGTGATCCCGAACGGTCCTTCGTCGGTGTGGGCCGTGACGACGCAGACCCCGGTCGCGAAGCCGCCCAGGGCCTGCCGGTAGGCGGCGATATCGAACGCGTCGGGGGTCTCTGGAACGGTCACCCGGCACGACTAGGCGAGCCCCGGGGCAGCGGCAAGTTCAGATTCCTCGCCGGCGGCGGAACGTGGTGAGCAGGTATCGCAAACGGGTTCTTAACGTCGACCCGGGACTGTGGGCTGAACTGGATGAGTTGCGAGTCCCCCGATGTCCATGAGCGATCGTCCGATCCTCATCAAGAAGGTCAAGAAGGTCGCCGGCCACGGTCACCACGGCGGGGCCTGGAAGGTCGCCTATGCGGACTTCGTGACCGCCATGATGGCCTTCTTCCTGCTGATGTGGCTGATCAACACGACCGACCCTGAACAGAAGCGCGGCATCGCTGAATATTTCGCCCCGGCCAGCGTGTCGGCGGCGACTTCGGGCTCGGGCGGCATCCTCGGCGGCACCTCGCTCGGCGACGACGGCGCCAAGGGCTCCGGCTCCCAATCGGTGATCAGCGAGCTGGCCCCGGAAGCCCCGCCGGACGCGCCGCAGGAGGCCGGCCAGAGCACCAATCTCGCCGCCGCCAGCGAGGCGGAACTGCGCGAGGAGATCGCCCGCCGCGAGGCCGCCGACTTCGCCTCGGCCGCCGAATCCCTGCGCCAGGCCATGCAGTCGATGCCCGAGCTGGCTGAACTGTCGAAACAGCTGATCATCGACCAGACGCCCGAGGGGCTGCGCATCCAGCTGGTCGACCAGGAAGGCCGCTCGATGTTCGAGACCAATTCGGCCCGTCCCAATCCGCGCGCCCAGCTGTTGCTCAGGGCCATCTCAAAAGTGATCACCCAGTTGCCCAACCGCATCTCGGTGACCGGCCACACCTCCGCCGCGCCCGGGTCGAATCGCGCCACCGCGCCCACCGACTGGCCGCTGTCGGCGGCGCGCGCCGACGCCTCGCGCCAGGCCCTGCAGGCCGCCGGCGTCGACGCCGACCGGGTCTATCAGGTCTCGGGCAAGGCGGGCTCGGATCCGCTCTATCCGGACGACCCGACCCTGGCCGGCAACCGCCGCATCGCCATCGTGCTGCTGCGCGAGGCGCCGGTGCTGCCGACGGACACCAGTCTGTGACCGCCCGCCCGCCCCGCGTGAGGCGAAGGCCCTTGCCCGGCGGCCCGGGCGGGAGCCAAATCGGCTGATGTTGGACCGGGCGCCAAACTGTCGTCGGAATTGGGTGGGGAGCTGCCGCCCGTGACCCAGTTCGTTCCCACGCGTCAGCTTCGCTTCTACATGACCTCGGTGGCCCCCTGCCCCTATCTGCCGGGTCAGACCGAGCGGAAGGTGTTCGCCAACCTGCCGTTCAGCGAGGGCGCCCACGTCAACGACGAGCTGACCCAGGCCGGCTTCCGGCGCAGCCAGAACATCGCCTACCGCCCGGCCTGCGAGGGCTGCGACGCCTGCGTCTCGGTGCGCCTGCCGGTGCCCGAGTTCCTGTTCTCAAGGTCCGAGCGCAAGGTGCTGAAGCGCAACGAGGACCTGACCCGCGACCTGGTCGAGGCCGAGGCGACGATGGAGCAGTTCGACCTGCTGCGCCGCTACCTGAACGGCCGCCATCCGGGCGGGGGAATGAGCAGCATGGGCTGGCTCGACTATGTCGCCATGGTCGAGGATACGTCGGTGCGGACCCATCTGATCGAGTATCGGCTGCCCTCGCCCGACGGCGGGCCCGGCGATCTGGTCGGGGTGTGCCTGACCGACCTGCTCTCGGACGGGCTGTCGATGGTCTACAGCTTCTTCGACCCGGCGCTGGAGGCGCGCAGCCTGGGCCGGTTCGCCATCCTGGACCATGTCCGGCAGGCGGCCATGGTGGGTCTGCCCTTCGTCTATCTCGGCTACTGGGTCCAGGGCTCGCAGAAGATGGACTACAAGGCCGGCTTCCGGCCGCTGGAGCAGCTGACCCGATTCGGTTGGGAGCGGCTGCCCTAGCCCGTCACCGGCGTCGAGGTTTCGTAGCCGGACGCCGACGCCTCGCCCGCCCAGACCCCCGGATCCTGGCCGCCGCCGAACTTCACCAGGGCGTCGATGCGTTTCTGGATCGGCGGGTGGCTGGCGAACAGGCCCTCAAGGCCGACGCCGTCGGGCTGGTTGTCGAGGAACAGCTGCTGCACCTCGTCCGGCCCCTTGACCGAGGAGCGGCCCTCGACCTTGCGCAGGGCCGAGATCATGGCGTCGGGGTTCTTGGTCAGCTCGACCGCCCCGGCGTCGGCGACGAACTCGCGGGTGCGCGACAGCATCATGCGGATGACGAAGGCCAGGGCGAAGCCGACCACGGCGAAGGCGATGCCGATCAGGATCAGCGGCATGGCGTTCTTGTTGTCGCGCCGCCCGCCGCGGGAATAGAGCAGGCCCCGGAACACCATCTCGGCGATGACGCTGATGATGCCCGCGAAAATCGAGGCGATCACCATGGTCCGCACGTCCTTGTTGATGACGTGGGTCAGTTCGTGGGCCAGCACCGCCTCGAGCTCGTCGCGGGTCAGGGTGTTCACCAGGCCGCGGGTGACGGTGACGCTGTACTGGCCCTCGTGCAGGCCGGTGGCGTAGGCGTTGAGGCTGTCGCGGTTGATGTCGCTCTTGAGTGGTG
>NZ_JAVHLH010000060.1:7498-12185 GCF_031082345.1 Brevundimonas sp.
GGTCTCGATGATGCGCAGGGTCGGGGTGCGCAGGCCGCGGGAAATCGAGAGGTTTTCCAGCAGGTTGTAGAGCTCCGGCTCGGTGCGGCGCTCGACCTTGCGGGCGCCGGTCAGGGCGTCGACCATAGCTTGGCTGCCGAAATAGGCGATGGCGAACCAGATCGCGGCGATGACGAAGGACAGGGGCACGGTCCAGCCCAGCCACGAGGCGGCCAGGGCCATGTCGTCGCCCAGCCCCCGGCCCGTCCCGGGCATGAAGCCCAGCCCCATCAGGATCAGCTGCACCCCGTAGAGGATGAAGACCACCAGAACGGGGAAGCCGGCCAGCAGCAGGATCGACCGGGTGTTGTTCGCCCAGATGTGGGTCTGGAGCCCGACGGCGCCCATGGATCAGGCCTGGAAATTCACCGTCGGCGGCGCGGCGGTCATCGTGGCGCGGTCGGCCTCGCCCACGTCGAAGAAGGGCTTGTCCGAACCGAAGCCGACCATGCCGGCGAACAGCACGGTGGGGAACTGGCGGCGAACGGCGTTGAACTCGCTGACCGCGTTGTTGAAGAAGCGGCGGGCGGCGGCCAGCTTGTTCTCGATGTCCGACAGCTCGCGCTGCAGCTCGAGGAAGTTGGTGTTGGCCTTCAGGTCCGGATAGGCCTCGGCGACGGCGAACAACCGGCCGAGCGTCGCGGTCAGCATGTTCTCGGCCTGGACCTTGTCGTTGACCGAGGTGGCCCCCGCGGCCGCGGCCCGGGCCTGGGTGACGGCGTCGAGGGTGGCGCGCTCGTGCGAGGCGTAGCCCTTCACCGTCTCGACCAGATTGGGGATCAGGTCCTGGCGCTGCTTCAGCTGCACGTCGATGTCGGCGAACGACTGGTCGGCGCGCTGGTCCAGGGCGACCAGCTTGTTGTAGGCGCCGACGATGACGAACAGCACGACGGCGACGATGACGGCGATGACGATCAGGGTGGTCAGCATGGCGGTCTCCAACCTCGGCCGATAATCGACCCTTCGGGATTATCGGGCGCCGGCGCGCCCCTCGATAGTGAAATCGGCGTCACCTGAACTTCCTCAGTCCGCGCGGCCCCTGCCGCCCGGCGCTGGCGCGCTTGCCCAGCCAGTCCTTCCAGTCGGGCCAGTTGCGGCGGCGGCCGCCGCCGTCGACCCATTCCGGGCCGTGGGCGCCGTCGAACACGGCGACATCGGCGAGGCCGCCCTGTTTGTAGCTCTGCAGTTTGACGCCCTTGCCGCGGCCCATCTCGGGCAGGTCGGCGAGCGGGAAGATCAGCGCCTTGATGTTGTCGCCGATGGTCGCGACGTGATCGCCCGTGACACGCAGGGCCGCCAGCATCTCGCCATTCAGCACCTGTTTGCCGCCGCGCTTCTGGGCCAGCAGCTCATCCTCGGGGGCGACGAAACCATAGCCGGCCTTTGACGCCACCAGCAGCTTGCCGCCCGGCTGATGGGCCAGCAGATTGATGATGTCGGCCTTTTCGTCGAGATCGATCATCAGCCGCAGCGGTTCGCCGTGCCCCCGGCCCGAGGCCAGCTTGTCGGCCCCGACGGTGAAGATGCGGCCGTCGGACGCCGCCACCAGCAGCTTGTCGGTCGTATAGGCGGGCACGAGGAAGGCGAGGCTGTCGCCCTCCTTAAACTTCAGCTCCGACGGATCGTCGACCTTGCCCTTCGCCGCCCGGATCCATCCGCGTTCGGACAGGATGACGGAGATGGCCTCGCGCGGGATGAAGGCCTCGATCGAGGCGATGGCGGCGGTGTCGACGGCCTCGGAAATGGTCGTGCGGCGCGGCGAGACCAGGGCCTTGCGGACGGCCTCGAGGTCCTTGCCGACCTGTCGCCACTGTTTGGCGGGCGAGGACGACAGTGACTGCAGCGCGGCAAGTTCGTCGGCCAGCGCCTTGTATTCATTCTCGATGGTCATTTCCTCGATCCGCGCCAGCTGGCGCAGTCGGGTGTCGAGGATGAAGTCGGCCTGGAGTTCGGACAGTCCGAAGCGGGCGATCAGGACGGCCTTGGGCTGTTCCTCTTCGCGGACGATGCGGATGACCTCGTCGAGGTTGAGGAAGACGATCCTCAGGCCTTCCAGCAGGTGCAGCCGCTTCTCGACGCGTTCGATGCGCCAGCCCGCCCGGCGGACCAGAACCTCGCGGCGGTGATCGAGGAAGGCCTGCAGACAGGCCTTCAGTCCCATGACCCGCGGCGTGCCGGTGGCGTCCAGCACATTCATGTTGATCGGGAAGCGGACCTCGAGATCGGAGAGCTTGAACAGGCTCTCCATCAGCACCTCGGGCTCGATGGTGCGGCTCTTGGGCTCGATGACCAGCCGGATGTCCTCGGCCGACTCGTCGCGGACGTCGCCGAGCAGCGGGGCCTTCTTGTGCTCGATCAGATCGGCCAGGTCGGCGATCAGCTTCGACTTCTGCACCTGGTAGGGCATCTCGGTGACGATGATGCGCCAGACGCCGCGGCCGAGCTCCTCGGTCTCCCAGCGGGCGCGCAGGCGCACCCCGCCCCGGCCCGTCTCATAGGCGTCGAGGATGGAGGCGTGGCCCTCGACGGCGACGCCGCCGGTCGGGAAGTCCGGGCCCGGGACGATGCCGGCCAGTTCCTCCGTCGTCGCCTCGGGGCGTTCCAGCAGCAGGTGGCAGGCGTCGATCAGTTCGCCGACATTGTGCGGCGGGATCGAGGTGGCCATGCCGACGGCGATGCCCGACGAGCCGTTGGCCAACAGGTTCGGGAAGCCGGCGGGCAGGACGATCGGCTCCTCGTCCTGATCGTCATAGGTGGCCTTGAAGTCCACCGAGTCCTGATCGATGCCCTCCATCAGCAGGACGGCGGCGGCGGTCAGCTTGCACTCGGTGTAGCGCATGGCCGCGGCGTTATCGCCGTCGATATTGCCGAAATTGCCCTGACCGTCGACCAGCGGATAGCGCTGGGAGAAGTCCTGGGCGAGGCGGACCAGAGCGTCATAGATCGAGGCGTCGCCGTGCGGGTGATAGCCCCCCATGACCTCCCCGACGACCTTGGCGCACTTCCGCGCCGCCGCCTGCGGGTTCAGCCGCATCTGGTGCATGGCGTACATGATGCGCCGGTGTACCGGCTTGAAGCCGTCCCGCACGTCCGGCAGGGCGCGGTTGGTGATGGTCGACAGCGCATAGGCGAGATAGCGGCGCGACAGCGCCTCGCTCATCGGTTCGTCGACGATGCGACCGCCTTCCGGCGGCGGGGTGTGAACGGTCATGGGCCTTCGAATCGGCGGTCTGGAGCGGGAAGTCTAGCGCCTAAAGCCGCCCCGCCTCGCCCAGCTTGTCGATCATCCACACCCGCGCGGGCGGAATCGGCCGGTTCTGCGGGTGGAAGACGAACTGTTCGAGGAAATGGCCGGTCAGGGCGAGGCCGGCGCCGACGTCCCCTTCCCCCAGTCCCGCCTGGGCGCCGAGCATGAAGGGCGGAAGGACCAGCAGCTTGTCGGCATAGGGCTCGCCGGCCTCGCGGCTGACGGCGCGGCCCGTGCGCGGACTGACCCAGACCAGGTCGTCCATGGTCCCGGTAACGGCGCAGCGAGACAGGTCGAGGCCGAAGCCGAGATCTTCCAGCAGCCCCGCCTCGAAACGCACGAAGATGGCTGGCCAGACGTCCGGCACGGCGAAGGCGGCCATCAGCGCCTCGAAGGCCAGGAAGGCGCCGGGGTGCGGCTCGCGTTCGGGCAGGCTCCCCTGCGCCACCGCGGCGGCGGCGGCGAGGCCGGTCAGGGCCAGCGGATCGTCGAACAGGGCGCTGGGCCCCTCCCCCACCGGCTCCAGCCGCGCCGAGCCGAGATGGTCCGAGGTGCGGGCGCGATAGTCGGCCGTGACCCGGGCCCCGGCCTGCAGGAAGGGTTTCATCCGCCGCGACGCCCCGCCGGCGACATAGGCGGCGCGGCGGCCATGGCCTTCGGTCAGCAGCTCGACCACCACGCCGGTGTCGCCGTGGGCGCGGGCCGAGAGGACGAAGGCGTCGTCGGTGAAATCCATCGTCTCCGTTAGCCCGGCGCGCGGAAGTTGGCCATACGTTCCGCTATTCCGGAGGCTTGATCGCCTCGAGGACCGCGCGGGCACGGTCGTTGGGGACGGCGAAGCTGAGGACATACTGCTCGATCTTCCAGACTCCCCGCGTCTTGCGCAGCACGCCGGAGCCGCGGGTGACGCCGTAGGAGTCGCTGTCGAGGACCTCGTCGAACCAAGCGATGCACAGGCACGAGATCGGCGCGACGGTCACCGTCCGCTCCACCGGGGTGTAAGTCCAGCCCTGGCCACGCGCGAAATAGGGCTCGGCGTAGGCGCGGAACTCCGACAGCGTCCAGCGTTCGGTCGCGTCGGTGCCGATGAAGCGGGCGTCCGGGGTGAACAGGGCGAAATAGGCCGCCCCGTCCGCGCGAGAAGCGGCGGCGTGCAGGGCGTCGATGGTGGCGGCGACGTCCTCTTCCGGGGTTGCGGCGGGCGCGGCGGCCAAGGCGAGGGCGGCGACGAGTTCCAGCATGGCGGGCTCTCCGATGTGATCGACCAGAGCTAGACCAGCCTGGTCCCCCGGGGAAGCGGCGCCTCGGCGCCGGGGTCGGCATTTTATTTAACCGAGCGGTTGACAACCCGGCTCGGCCGGTTCATTTAACCTAACAGTTAGATAAGAGCGGAGCCATGCA
>NZ_JAVHLH010000061.1:0-6077 GCF_031082345.1 Brevundimonas sp.
GGCCGGGCAGGGCGGGGTGGCCTGGGCGCTGGGCCGGCTGCCGGCGGCCCTGACGGCGGTGACGGTGCTGATCCAGCCGGTGGTCGCGGCGATGCTGGGCTGGGCCCTGTTCGCCGAGACCATGACCCCGGCCCAGCTGGGCGGGGCGGCGGCCCTGCTGGCCGGGGTGGTGCTGGCCCAGTGGAGCGCCCGGGTGAAGCCGGGGCCGGTGGCGCCGATGGCGGAGGCCCAAAAAGAGAAAGGCGCGGAGGCCGAAACCTCCGCGCCCGTCTCATGATGCTGTCAGTCGGATCAGAGCAGCTTCAGATCCACCGCCGAGGTCTTGCCGCGCTGGGATTCCAGCTCGTATTCGACCTTGGCGTTCTCATCGAGGCCTTGCAGGCCCGCCTTCTGCACCGCGGTGATGTGGACGAAAACGTCCTGACCGCCGCCATCGGGCTGGATGAAGCCGAAACCCTTGGTCGGGTTGAACCACTTGACCGTGCCGGTCGCCATATTGCGTCTCCTGAACGCGCTTTCCAGGCAGGCGCCCCTTGGGGGACGCCCGACAGTCCATCTGGACGAGCTCATTCAGCGAAGGAGCGAGCACGGGTGTGGAGGCCGCGCGAAATCCGGACTGCGGGGGCATTTCTCTCCCGAAAAACCGGAGACGGTCAACCGCAAACCGATTCGCCCCGGCGGCGAAAAGGGTTACCGCCGGTCAGGCGCACAGGCCCCGCGGGGCCCCGTCCAGATGCAGGTGGTCCTTGTGGGCCGCGTTGTAGTCCGGCGTCAGCACGGTCGAGAACACCCGGCAGGCCCCGTCGCGGATGCGCTTCAGGAAGCCCTCGCCCTCGGCCCCCCGCGGCCCGGTTCCGTCCCAGTCCGCCAGCACCGAGACCGTGCGCCCGTCCTCCAGCGTCATGCCTCCGAGGTCCAGCGCATTGGCCCGGGCGTGCTCGCTGGGCCGGGCGCTCGTGTCGGTCTGGCCGTAGATGCGGCGGCAGCTGTAGGTGCCGACGCTGTTCATCCTGGCCACCCGGCTGCCGAACGTCGCCTCCGCCGCCGGCTGCAGCACCTGGCGCTCCCAGATGACGTAGCGCACCGCCAGCGGGCATTGCATGACGGGATTGCCGGGCAGGGGGGTGACGGCCCCGCCGGTGATGCGGACCGCCCCGCGCACGACGCAGAAGCCGCCGTCGTCCTTGTCCTCGGCCCGCTCGACGGTGACGCCGGCCTCGCGCAGCACCTGGATGCAGGCGTCGGTGACGGCGGTGGTCTCCTCGGGCGCGGCGGTGCGGGCCAGCTCGAAATCGGCCACCTTGGCCGCCGTCGCCTGGCCGATCGGCCGGTTCAGGTCCAGCGGCTTCCACGGCAGGTCCTGCTCCGGCGCGAACAGGTTCAGCAGGGCGAAGGCCGCGCACAGCCCGAGCCCGGCCTCCCACAGCAGATTCCAGAAATCGGCGAAGTCGCGCTTCATGCCCGGCCAGCCTTACCCGCCCGGGCCGCCGGCGCAAAGGCGCGATCAGGCGGGGCTCTGCAAGGCCGCCAGCCGCTGGACCAGGGTCTGGCAGGCGCGCTGCCCCGCCGCGGCGTCATTGGCCAGGGCGATGAACCCCAACCCCCGCTCCGGCGCCGCCAGCACGGTCGCGAACCACATCGTATTGGAGCCGTTGTGGGTGATCGTCGGCCCCGGCCCGCCGACCCCGGCCCAAGGGGCGGTCCCGACGCCCCAGCCGGCCGCATACGCCGGCGGGCTTCCGGCCGCGGGGGTCAGCAGATGACGGCGCGTCGCCTCGCCCAGCCAGTCAGGCGCGCCGCCCATCATGGCGGAGACGAACCGGGCGTAGTCGGAAAGGCTCATATGCGCCGTCCCCGCCGGACCCAGCGCCCGGGGGTTGTCGGCGAAGCCGGCCCGATTGACGGCGACGCCGCCCCGGTGGCCCCACGGCGCCTCGCCCTGCGGCGGCCCGAAGCCGGCCGAGGCCAGCCCCAGCGGCCCGTACAACTCGTCCGCCATCACCTGCTCCCAAGCCTGACCGGTCAGGGCCTCGAGGACGGCGCCCAGAACAATGTAGTTCCCGTTGGCGTAGGCGAACTGGCCCACGGGTCCGGCGGGCGGGCTTCCCAGCGCCTCCGCCGCGAACTCGGCCCGCTGTTCCGGCAGGGGCCGCTGATCGGCATGGGCCGCGATCAGCCAGGCCTGGTCCAGCAGTCCGGCGTCGAGAAGGCCGGCGCGGTGGCGCATCAGGTCTTCGGGCGTGGTCTCCGCCCAGGCCGGATCGATCGTCAGCCCGGGCAGGGCTTCGGCCAGCGGCATGTCCCACCGCGCCCGCCCCTGCTCGACCAGTCGCCCGAACACGGCCGCGGTCATGGCCTTGGTGTTGGAGCCGAGGTGCCAGCGGTCCTCCAGCGTCGCCTTCGCCTCATGTCCCGCCCGCCGGACGCCGCGCACGCCCGACCAGATCAGGCCTTCCCGGCCTACGACGCCCGCGGCCAGGGCCGGAGGTCCGTCGGCGAAGGCGGCGTCGAGGGCGGCTTCGGCCTCTGCGTCGGATGCCCGCGCCCATCCGAACCGGGGCGCGGCGACGAGAGGCAGGGCGGCGAGGCTGGTCAGAAGGGTGCGGCGGCTGGCGATCATCAAGGGTCTCCCGAACGGATATGCAGCCTGGAATACCTGGGCCTCCCGTGCACGTGAGAACGGCGACATCTTGCCGGCGGCTTCCGGGCCCGATCGAAACAGACGGGCAATCAACCTGCAACATTGCCGCGACGGGCCGTCAGGCGCACGGTGGCCGGATGGGCAAGAAACAAGACGACTACGAAGCCGAGCTGGTGCGCCTGCAGATCCTGCTGGTCGAAACCCAGGCGTGGACCATCGAAAAGGGCGTGAAGACGGTGATCGTCTTCGAGGGCCGGGACTCGGCCGGCAAGGACGGGGCCATCAAACGCATCACCGAGCACATGGCCCTGCGCCAGACCCGCGTCATCGCCCTGCCCAAGCCGACCGAGCGCGAGACCGGCCAGTGGTATTTCCAGCGCTACGTCCCCCACCTGCCGGCCGAGGGCGAGACCGTCCTGTTCAACCGCTCCTGGTACAACCGGGCCGGGGTCGAGCGAGTCATGGGCTTCTGCGAGCCGGGCCAGTACGCCCAGTTCCTGAAGGACGCGCCGCATTTCGAGCGGATGCTGGCCGATGGCGGGGTCAATATCATCAAGCTGTGGCTGGATATCTCGAAGGCGGAACAGGCCGAGCGGCTGGCCGCCCGCGTCGCCGATCCGCTGAAGCGGTTCAAGGTCTCGTCGCTGGACGCGGAGGCCCAGGACCGCTGGGACGACTACACCGCCGCGCGTGACCGCATGCTGGACCAGACCGACCATCGCACCGCCCCCTGGACGGTGATCGCCACCGACCACAAGAAGACGGCCCGGCTCAACATCATCCGCCACATCCTGCGCTCGATCGGCGGACCCGGCGCGGCGGTCGACAAGCCCGATCCCGATGTGGTCTTCCCCGCCGCAAAGGCCGAGGGGCGTCTGGCCGTCTGATCAGAAACCCAGTTCCGCCCGCAGCGCCGCGGCGCTCACCCCGTCCGCCCTCAGCTGCGCGAGGGTGACCGAGTTGTCCCGCTTGGCGAAGCGTCTGCCGTCCGGCCCCGTCAGCAGACGGTGGTGCCGATAGGTCGGCGTCGGCAGGCCGAGCAGGGCCTGGATCAACACCTGGATGTGCGTCGCCTCGAACAGGTCCTCGCCCCGGATGACGTGAGTGACCCCCTGCAGGGCGTCATCATGCGTCACCGCTACATGGTAGGCCGTCCCCGCGTCCTTGCGGGCCAGCACGACGTCTCCGGCGGTCTCGGGCCGCGCTGTGATCAGGCCGGCCTCGCCGCCCGGTCCGCGGCCTTCCTCGACGAAAGCCAGGGCGTCCCAGGCCGAACCGCCCAGGGCGTCCCGGGCGCGATCGAGCGACAGGCGCCAGGCGAAGGGCCGGCCTTCGGCGAGGAACCGCTGCTCGTCTTCCGCGGAATGGGGACCGGGCCGCGCGGCGTCCGCCGGCCCATGCGGCGCGTCGCCGATGGCGTCGAGGATCTCCTTGCGGGTACGGAAGCAGCGATACAGCAGGCCGCGCCGCTCCAGCGCGTCGACGGCAGCGGCGTAGTCGGCCAGATGGGCGGACTGCCGGCGGACAGGCGTCTCCCAGTCCAGCCCCAGCCAGGCCAGGTCCTCGAGAATGCCGACGTCGAATTCGGGCCGGCATCGCGTCGGGTCGATATCCTCGATCCGCAGCAGGAAGCGCCCGCCGGCGTCGCGGGCCGCCCGCCACGCGCTCAGGGCCGAAAAGGCGTGGCCCTTGTGCAGGCGGCCGGTCGGCGAAGGGGCGAAACGGGTGACGAACATCGATGCAGGATAGCGGCAAGCGGACGCGATCACATCCGGTCGCTTGCGGCCTTCGGGACCGCCGCTACGCTCGCCGGATGCAGACGCCCTACTGGCTGGACGATATCGACGAGGCGCGACGGGCGATCGTTGAGCTGGACCCCCGGCTGGCGCGCGCCCACGCCCAGACCCCGGCCTTCGAATGGCGCCGCCGGGTGGGCGGGTTCGAGGGCCTGTTCCACATGATCGTCGACCAGCAGGTGTCGCTCGCCTCGGCCGCCGCGATCTGGGCGCGCGTCGAGGCGGGCCTTGGCGGCGAGCTGACCCCGGAGCGCGTCCTGGCCACGGACATCGAGACGCTGCGCGGCTTCGGTCTCTCGATCCAGAAGGCGACCTATGGGCACGAGATCGCCCGCGCCCAGGTTAAGGGTCATATCGACTTTGAGCATCTGGAACGGCTTTCGGACGAAGAGGCCGTGGCCCGTCTGACCGCCATCAAGGGCGTGGGCAAATGGACGGCGGAGACCTTCCTGATGTTCTGCGAGGGCCGGCGCGACGTCTTTCCCGCCGGCGACATCGCCCTGCAGGAGGCGATGCGCTGGGCCGACGGCGCGTCGCTGCGGCCGCGCGAGAAGGAGGCCTACGCCCGTTCTGAAATCTGGCGTCCGCATCGCAGCGTGGCGGCGCATCTGCTGTGGGGATGGTATGGAGCGGTCAGGCGCGGCGAGGTCGCGCTCGAGGAGACGCCCCCGTGATCGACGCCCCGACGCTGGAAGCCCTGTCAGAGCCGATCCTGCCGACCCTGTTCATGCTGGACTATGCCGGCGTGGCGGTGTTCGGCGCCACCGGCGCCCTGGCGGCGGCGCGGCAAAAGCAGGACCTGGTCACCCTCGGCTTCTTCGCGGCGATCACGGGCGTCGGCGGCGGCACTCTGCGCGACCTGTTGCTCGATGCGCCGGTCTTCTGGGTGCAGGACTGGCGCTATATCGCCATCTGCCTGGCGGCGGCGCTGGGGGTCTGGTTCCTGGGGCAGAGGGACTGGCGGTTCCGGGCCCTGCTGTGGCTCGATGCGGTGGGATTGGCCGCCTATGGCGTTCTGGGCGCGGCCAAGGCCGAGGCGCTGGGCGCCGCGCCGCTGATCTGCATCGTCATGGGCGCCCTGACGGCCTGTTTCGGCGGTATCGTGCGCGATCTTCTGGCCGGCCAGCCGTCCATCCTCATGCGCCGCGAGATCACGGTCACGGCGGCCCTGCTCGCCGCCACGGCCTATGTCCTGCTGAAGGCGCTGGGCCTGTCCAATCTGGAGGCGGCGCTGGTGGCGGCGCCGTGCGGCTTTGCTCTGCGGGCGGGGGCGCTGGTCTGGGGCTGGAGTCTGCCGTCCTTTCCCGGCGCCGGCGCCCGGAGCTGATCGTTGCGGAACCGTCGCTCCGTCGTCATCGCCAAGCCGTCGAATCAGGGGTAGGATTCGGCACAGCCAGGGAAGGAGACGTGTCTTCAGTCCGGTCGCGTCGATCATCCTCGTCCGCACGGCGAGGGCCTGATGCAGGTCCTGAGCCGTCCCCCGTCCGGCTGGCCCGCGCTGGTGCTGAACGCCGACTTTCGACCCCTGTCCTACTATCCGCTGTCGGTCTGGCCGTGGGAGGAGGTCGTCAAGGCGGTGTATCAGGACCGCGTCGACGTGGTTTCGACCTATGACAAGGTCGTCCGCAGCCCCTCGATGG
>NZ_JAVHLH010000061.1:6087-12164 GCF_031082345.1 Brevundimonas sp.
AGATCGTGCTGCCCAGCGTGATCGCGCTGAAGAATTACGTCGACCAGGATCGGCAGCCCGCCTTCACCCGCTTCAACGTCTTCCTGCGCGACGGCTTCGCCTGCCAGTACTGCAACGCGACGACCGAGTTGACCTTCGATCATGTCATCCCGCGCAGCCGTGGCGGTCGCACGACGTGGGAGAACATCGTCGCCGCCTGCGGCCCCTGCAATCTGAAAAAGGGCGGCCGCACGCCCCAGCAGGCCGGCATGCCCATGCGACGCGCCCCGCACCGGCCCAGCGCGTGGCAGCTCCAGGAGTTCGGCCGCCGTTTTCCGCCGCACTATCTGCACCAGAGCTGGCTCGACTACCTCTATTGGGACATCGAACTGGAGCCCTGACCGGGGCGGTCGACGCCGCCACGCCCGGGCGCATGGCGGCCGTATGCACCACTCAGGGACGTATCGCGATCATCCCGCTGTGCTCGTCGCGAAGGGCCCGCCAGGGGAGGCCGAAGGCCGGTCCCGCCAAATTTGCTTTGCCTCTCAGCAACTGTTCAGCCTAGCGTGGCCGGGTCGAGGCCGAGACTCACCGGATGCTGTTCATCCGAGGCGGGAACCGAACCGTTTCTCACCGAGTTAAGGCCCTGAGGTAATCGGGAGAGATACCAATGAAAAAGACGATTGCGGCTGTCACGGCCGGACTACTGTTGATCGCCGGTCAGGCGGCTGCGACCGCGACCGCCGGCGAAGCGACGGCCCGCGTGGGTGACCGCGTCGGAGCCCAGGCGGAAAGCTCCAGCGAGTTCGCCGGCATTCCCCTCATCGGACTGCTCGCCATCGCCGGCGTGGTCGCGGCCGCGATCGTGGTCGTGTCGGACGACAGTTCCGAAAGCGATTGAGGCCCTCTTCGCCTGAAGAGTTGACGAATTCATGGGGCCGGCCCAGTCCGGCCCCATGAAGATTCGTGTCCGCGCCGACCTCGTCTACCGCTTCGATCCGCCCACCGACGCCATCTACAAGATCCATGTGGCGCACTGGCCGGGCCAGGCCATCCTCGAGGAGCGGTTGACCGCCGCGCCTGCCGCCGACTTCATCGAAAGCCAGGACGAGGAATTCGGGGCCCGCACCCTGCGCGCCCACCTGTCGGGCGAAGTGACGCTGACCTATGAGGCCGTGGTCGACAACGGCACCCTCAAGGGATTGCCGCCCGTCACCGTCCAACACGACTGGAACGACCTCCCGGCCGAGGTCCTGCCCTACCTCAACGCCAGCCGCTATTGCCCGTCGGACCAGTTCGGCCGGTTCGCCGAGCGCACCTTCGGCGGCACCGTCGGCGGCGACCGCGTGCTGAAGATCCTCGACTGGATCAGGGCCGAGATCGACTACGAAGCCGGCGTGTCGGACAGCGAAACCACGGCCGCGCGCACCTTTATCGACCGCGCCGGCGTGTGCCGCGACTTCACCCATATGGGCATCACCCTGTGCCGGGCCTCGGGCATTCCGGCCCGCGCCGTCAGCGCCTACGCCCACCAGTTGAATCCGCCGGATTTCCACGCCGTGTTCGAGGTCTGGCTGTCGAACGGCTGGTGGCTGGTTGACCCGACCGGCCTGGCGCCGGTCGAGGGCCTGGTCCGGATCGCCTGCGGTCGCGACGCCGCCGACATCGCCTTCCTGACGACCCAGGGCCGCTGCGAGCTGGTCCGGCAGTCGGTGACGGCGGAGGCGATCTAGTCGCCTGAGCCGCCGGCGGCCTTCCACGCCTCGATAAACTCCAGCCGGCGCAGCACCTTGTTGTCGGGATCGATCAGCAGATGGGCGCCCTCCGGGACCGCGACCCGGCCGCTTCCGCCGGTCATCGCCACGGTCTGGCGCCGTCCGTCGATCTCGACCTCGACCGGCATCGGGAAGGCGGCGCCGTTGCCGGTCACCCATTCCAGCGCCAGTTCGCCGTTCGCCCGCGTCTGGCGCAGGTCGGGCAGGGCGGCCTGGTACAGATAGCCGTCGAAGAACCAGGTCAGGTCACGGCCGGTCTCCTCGTTAACGATGGCGAGGAACTCTTCGGTCGTGCCGTAGCGCGGCCGGAACTCGCCCGGCCGCGGCGTCGCCGTGCCGTAGACCAGCCGCGTCACCGAGCGGAAGAAGGCCTCGTCGCCGATCAGCAGGCGCAGGCTGTGCGCGATCAGCGAGCCCTTGTTGTAGATGTCGAGCCCGGGCCCCTTGTCGCCCTGGTAGACCTCGTCCTCGGATTTCTCCTCGCCGGAGACCACGGGGAATTTGTTGATCAGGCCGCGTCGCTGGTCGAGCAGCGAAGCCGCCATGAACCGGTCGCCGTTCAGCCAGCGGTCGTAGAGCGGCTGCATATAGCTGCCCAGGCCCTCGTGCAGCCACATGTCGTCGGCGTTGCGGTTGGTCACCTGGTTGCCGAACCACTCGTGGGCCAGTTCGTGGTGCAGCAGCCAGTCGAAGCCGCGGCCGTCCAGCTTGAACTCGTTGCCGTAGGCGTTGATCGTCTGGTGCTCCATGCCGAGGTGCGGCGTCTCGACCACGCCCATCTTCTCGTCGCCGAAGGGGTAGGGGCCGACCGTCGCCTCGTAGAAGTCGAGCATCGGCGTGATCTCGTCGAACAGGGCCCGCGCCCTGGCCGGATCGTCCGACTTCAGATGCCAGAACTGGATCGGATAGCGGTTGCCGAACCGGCTCTCATAGGTGTCGGCGATCTCGACATAGGGTCCGATGTTCAATGCGATGGCATAGGTGTTCGGATTGGCCGCCGACCAGTTCCACGTCGTCCAGCCGTCGCCGTGATCCACCGTGCCGAGGAATCGGCCGTTCGACGGCGCCGACAGGTTGGACGGCACGGTGATGTGCAGATCGACGCGGCCCGGCTCGGCCAGCGGGTGGTCGATGCACGGCCAGAAGATGTCGCAGCCCTCGGGCTGGACCGCGGTGGCGATCCACGGCTCGCCGGACGGCGCCGTGGCCCAGACGAAGCCGCCGTCCCAGGGAGCGTGCGGCGCGACGCGAGGCTGGCCGGCGTAGGCGATGCGCAGCTGCGCCGTCTCGCCGGCGGCCAGGGTCTCCGCCAGCTCCACCGCCATCCGGCCCTCCGGGTTGGACCAGCGCCCGGCGGGCACGGCCACGCCGTCGACGGCGACCTCCGACACGGTCAGCAGGGTGTCCAGTTCAACCACCAGCCGGTCGACCGGGGCGAGGGCGGTGAAGTCCAGAGGGCGACGGCGTCGATGGCCTTCTCGTCCGGGATCACCCGGATCGACAGGTCGGCCTTGTCGAACCGCATCGCCAGCTGCTCGGGCGCCCGCGGCTGGTCGGTGCCGAGGGTGAAGGCGGTGGATTCGCGGGCGGCGGCCTGGACCGGCTCCGCCTGGGCCGCGGCGGGCTCCACGGACGCCGCGGTGGTCGCGCAGGCGGCGAGGGCGATCAGGGATGCGCCCATCAGGGCGGCGCGACAGGCGATCAAGGACACGGAGGACTCCCGACGGTGGACCGCCGCCAGACTAGAGCCCGTCGCCGGTCGTGCAACCGGAAGCTTGAGCGCCCCGCATGTGTCCGCGGCGCGCAAAGAAAAAGGGCCGGCGTTTCCACCGGCCCCTTCAAATCTTGATGTCGTCGCCGATCAGGTGGCGGCCTGCTCGGCCAGCTTGGCCTTGACCTGGCGCTTGATGCGCTGGGCCGCGACCGACAGCTGCTCGTCCTTGGCCTTGACGATGAACGGGTCCAGGCCGCCCTTGTAGTCGAGGGTGCGCAGGGCGGCGTTCGAGATACGCAGCGAGAAGGACTGACCGAGGGCCTCCGAGGCCACCTTGACCGTCTTCAGCGACGGCAGGAACCGGCGCTTGGTCTTGATGTTCGAGTGGCTCACGCTGTGGCCGACCATGGGGCCGATCCCGGTGAGTTCGCAGCGACGCGACATCTGACTATCCTTCGGAGCGGTCCGCGAGACGAGGCGGACGCATGAAACAGGTGCGCGCGGGAGGTCATCCCGCGCGAGAGGGGGGCGTATAGAGGAGGAATCCTCGTCCCGTCAAGACTTGGAGCACATAGCGGAGCCGTTCAGCCGCCGTTCAATTGCCGCCATATATCCCCTTTAGTCATGAGACCGATGTTCAAACCGGGGACCGTCATGAAGCCTTCCGCCCTCGTCCGCGCCGCCGCCACCGTTGCGCCCGTGATCGCCGGCGCCCTGTTCCTCGCCGCGCCCGTCGCCCCGCAGGCCGCCATGGCGCCGCAGTCCAGCGAGGACACTGTCCTGCCGGGCTACTGGGAATACACCACCAGCGCCGTCGGCGTGCGCGACACCGAGACCAAATGCGTTCGCCCCAGCGAGATCCACCGCTTCTTCGGCGGCCTCTCGACCCGCCGTTGGCAGTGCACCTATCCGGTCCGCCAGGTCGGCAACGGCAACGCCCGTTTCGAAGGAACCTGCGAGGATCGCAAGGGCCGGCGCGTCAATGTGCGCCTGAACGGCGCCTACCAGCCCGAGAGCTTCTCCTTCCGCGGCGGGGCCCAGCTGGCGCGCGGCACGCCCTACCTGCCGGCCAGCATCACCGCCCGCCGACTCGCGGCGCAATGCCCGGCCAACGCCGAGTATTTCTAGGGCGTTTGACCTCGGTCACGGTTGGTCGGCATGCTCCGGTATCCATTGCCGGAGGAGGCGACGACATGAACCGCAACCGGATGATGATCGTGACGGGAGCGCTGGCGTTCGCGCTGGCCGGATGTGCGACGGACGAAGCTCCGCCGTCCGGCTCGGTGTATGCGTCCCCGTTCGGCTCCGCAGCCCTGGGCGGAAACCTGGTTCGGCAGAGATGCGCCGGCTGCCACGCCGTGGAACTGACTGGCGACAGCCCCATGAAGGCCGCGCCGCCCTTCCGTCAGATGGGCCGCACCTATCCCGTGCGCGATCTGCAGGAGGCCCTGGCCGAGGGACTGGTCACGGCCCATCCCGCCATGCCGCCGATCGAACTGGAGGCCAGCGAGGTCGCCCACGTCATCGCCTATCTCGAATCCGTCTCCGGCACGGGCGGCGGCGGCCCCAATTGAAAAAAGGCCCGGGAGCGATCCCGGGCCTTTCGTTCTTCAGCGTTCGTCGCCGGATCAGGCGGCTTCGGCTTCCTCGGCTTCGGCCTCGGCCGCTTCGGCGGCGGCGATGACGGCCTTCTTGGCGCTCAGCGACTTGCCGAGCAACTCGACGGCGGCGTCCTTGTCGATGCGGTTGGCGGCGGCGACTTCGCGGGCCATGCGATCCAGCGCCGATTCATAGAGCTGACGCTCCGAATAGGACTGTTCCGGCTGGCTGTCGGCGCGGTGCAGGTCGCGGACCACCTCGGCGATCGAGATCAGGTCGCCCGAGTTGATCTTGGCTTCGTATTCCTGGGCGCGACGCGACCACATGGTGCGCTTGATGCGGGCGCGGCCCTTCAGCGTGGTCAGGGCCTTGGACACGACGTCGTCGGCGGCCAGCGAACGCAGGCCGGCGGTCTTGGCCTTCTTGGTCGGGACCCGCAGCGTCATCTTCTCGTGATCGAAGGTCACGACATAGACCTCCAGAGACATGCCCGCGACTTCCTGGGTCTCGACGGCCGCCACCTTGCCGACGCCGTGCGCCGGATAGACGACCGCGTCGCCAACCTTGAACTCCAGACCACTCTTGTTCGTCATGTCATTCCTTTCCCGGCGCGGAGGACGGGCGAGACGAAAACGCAAAGACGACGGGACATCGTCCGGCGGCGGAAAGGCCGTCGGCGCGATTAGCGTCAGTCGTCAAAACGGAAACGGATCACCAAACCTCTGGCCGATCCCGCCTGCATGGGCGGGATTCTGTCGCAAACGCGGGCGGCGCGAAGAAATCGCAGACCGCCCGACCCAATGACAGTAACCTATCACAAATCTGCGGAATTTCAAAACGTCCACAGCGTCAGCGTACGGAAGGCTGTAAATCCTCTCCGGCGCGCGTCGGCGGACCGTGCGACCGTCGAGCGCGGCCTCAGGACCCCTTGCCGGGGTTGGGCGAGAAGTATTTCTCGAACTTCTCCGTCTCGCGCTCGAACTTCTCGGCGTCGGCGGGCGGCGTGCCCT
>NZ_JAVHLH010000062.1 GCF_031082345.1 Brevundimonas sp.
CGCTGGCCCGTATGGCGGCCAGTCCGGTCGTCGGCTCAACGCCCGGAGCAAGGGCCGCCAGCGTTTCCGCCACCGTGGGACCGGCCGCCAGCAGGCGCGCGACCTGCCGTCGGGCCAGGGCCTCGGCGCCCGAGGCGTACCACTGGGCCTGGGCCTGTGTTTCGGCGTTGGTCGCCCGGCGCACCGAGAAGCGCACGTCGTCCAGCACCGCCACGGCGACCACCGACATCACCGCCACCAGCAGCAGCACGGTCAGCAGGGCCATGCCCTCGCGATTGTCGGATCCCGGCCGCATCAGCCGCCGCCCACGAGGAACAGCTGTTCGACCGGGCCATAGCCGTCCAGCGTCATCCGCAGCCGCACCGCGTCCGGCAGGGGCCGTTCGGCGGTGACGATATAGGCCGGCGCCTCCTGCCCGTCCTTGACGAAGGCCACGGTCAGGTCGCGGACGCCGCGATACAGCACCTGCGGCGGCCCCGGCCGGGCGCCGTCCAGGTGGGTGGCGACGCGGCGCTCCAGCCGGTCCTCGACGAGGCGGTATTCAACGCGTTGCAGCGACGGCCGCGGCTGTTCGCCGGGATTGCTCCAGCCCGCCCGCGTCAGCACCAGAACCGGCTCGCCGGCAGCGGCCGGACCGCTCATCGGCTGGGGCATGGGGCGACCCGTGGGCCCGCGCGAGCGGCGGCCGCTGGCCTGGCCGAGATCGGCCTTCAGCAGGCTGCGCATCCGCTGCAGGTCGCCGGTGCGGTCGGTCGCCGCCTTGATGGCGAAACGGTTGTCGATCGACAGGCTCAGAACCGCCGCCCCCGCCGCCGCGATCAGGGCGAAGAGCAGCAGCGAGACCAGCACCTCGACCAGGGTGAAGCCCGAACGGGAACCGGTCATGGCTGGCCCCGGAACAGGACGCGGTCGGCCGCCTGGCCTTCCTCGGTGGCCACCGCGATGTCGATGCGAACCATGCCCGCCTCGACGCCCTGAACCGAGCGGGTCCAGCGCCACTGACGACCGGCCAGCGGAACCACGCCCGAGGTCTGGCCCTCGGCGATGTCCGGCGCGATCATGGCCTCGACGGCGAGGTTCTCGGCGACGAGGCCGCCGAGGGTGCGGGTCTCGACCCGTGTCGCCGAGCGGGTGTTCTCGCCCGACAGGTTGAGCAGCGCCATGGCGGCGAGGCTGAACACGGCCAAGGCGACGAGAAGCTCGATCAGGGTGAAGCCGGCTCTCGGAGATGCGGGACGCTCAGCCATCGAGGGTCACCTCGCCGGCTCCGTCGATCTCGACGCGGGCGGTCCGGCCGTCGCGGCTCAGGGTCAAGGTCGCGGGCTCGGCGACGCCGGTCGGGTCGAACACCACCCGGACCGGTTCGGCGGGCGAAACCGTCAGGCCGTCGCTCCACGTCTCGGGCCCGAACGGCCCGTCCGGGAGGGGCGCCCATTCCGCCCCGTCGAAGACCGAGAAGCCGTAGCCCGCCGCCGTCGTCTCGACCGCCACGGGTCGGTTGGTCAGCACCGCCTCCTCGCGCGCCCGGCTCAGGCGGGCGGCGAAACGCTCGGCGTCTTCCGCGACCGACGGTCGGGGATCGGGCACGGACAGCACGACGGCGCCCGCCGCCAGCCCGATGATGGCGACCGTCATCAGCAGCTCCACCAGGGTGAAGCCGGCGCGGCGGGCCCGGCGCGCGCTCAAGCAGCGAGCGACCGTGTCGCGAGCGGTAGCGCCCCTAAGACTGCCAGTTGCCGAGGTCGGCGTCATTGCCCTCGCCCCCTTCGCGACCGTCGGCTCCGAGGGAGAAGACGTCGAACTGGCCGCCGTGCGCACTGGGGCGGCGGTACTGGTAGGGATTGCCCCACGGGTCCTCGGGCAGGCGACGGACATAGCCGCCCTGGCGGTAGCGTTCGGGCCGGGCGAGGCCGGCGGGCGGGGCGACCAGGGCCTGGAGGTCGTCGGGGAAGGTCAGGTTGTCGAGGCGGTAGGTCTCGATGGCCTGCTCCAACACGGAGATGTCGGCCTGGGCCTTGCCGACCATGGCCCGGTCCTGGCTGGGCAGGACGTTGATGGCGACCACGGTGGCCAGCAGGCCGATGATGACGATGACCACCATCAGTTCGACAAGGGTGAAGCCGGAGCGCTTGCGGCGGGCTTCGGCGGTCTTGCGGTCTTGTTCAGTCACGACGCTCACTTTCCTCACCCCATGGCCAGGGTGTTGATCTGAAGGATGGGCAGCAGGATCGACAGGACGATCATCGCCACAACGCCGCCCATGACGACGATGATGGCGGGCTCGAGCAGGCTCAGCATCACGGCGGTGAAGGTCGAGAATTCGCGTTCCAGATAGTCGGCGGCGCGCTCCAGCATCGGCTCCAGCCGCCCGCTGCTCTCGCCGGAGGCGGTCATGTGGACGAGGATCGGCGGGAAGACATCGGCGCGGCGCATGGCGGCGGACAGGCCGCCGCCCTCGCGCACGGCGTCGGCCATGGCCTCGGTCGCCAGCCGCAGGCGGCGGTTGGAGACGGTGCGGCCGGTGATGGTCAGGCCTTCGAGCACCGGCAGGCCCGCCGCGATCATGGTCGACAGCGTCCGCGCCATCTTCGCCCCGTGCAGGTCGCGGATCAGCCGGCCGACCAGCGGCAGACGCAGCAGGGCCGTATCGGCCTGCAACCGGAAGGCCGGGTTCCTCAGCGCCACGGCGCCGGCCAGCACCGCCAGCGCCAGCAACAGGGCGGCCAGCCAGCCCCAGTCGCGCATCAGGTCGGAGACGCCGATCACCAGCCGCGTCAGCAGCGGCAGGGTCTGGTTCATGCTGTCGAACTGGTCGACCACCTTCGGCACCACGAAGGTCATCAGGGCGCCGATGACGCCCAGCGCCACCACCGCCAGCACGGCTGGATACACCAGGGCGGTGATGACCTTGCCGCGCACCGTCTGGTCGCGCTCCAGTCCGTCGGCGAGGCGTTCGAGGATCGGCTCCAGCGCGCCCGAGGTCTCGCCGGCCGAGACCATGGCGCGGTACAGCGGCGGGAAGGCCTGTCCCTGCAGGGCCATGGCGTCGGACAGCCGCCGACCCTCCATGACGCCGGCGTGAACCCCTTCCAGCACCCGACGCACCGCCGGCCGGTCGGCCTGCAGGGCGATGGTCCGCAGCGCCTCCTCGATCGGGGCGACCGACACCAGCGTCGACAGCTGCCGCGTCGTCAGGGCCAGGGTCTTGGCGTTCAGTTTGCCGCCCTTCGCCGGTTTGAGGCGGTCGCCCTTGCGGACGGCGCCCCGACCGGAGGTGATCTCCAGCGGCATCAGCCGGCGACGCTCCAGCAGGGTGCGGGCGCCCGCCTCGTCGGCCGCGGTCAGAACGCCCGTGAGGGTGCGGCCGCCGGCGTCCACCGCCACATAGTCGAAGGCCGCCATCAGGCCGCCGCCTCGGCCGCGGGCGCGTCATCCTGCAGGGCCCCGACGTCCTGCCGCGTCACCCGCACCGCCTCCTCCACCGAGGTCAGGCCGCTGAGCACGAAGGCGCGGGCCCGCTGGGTCAGGGTGTCCATCCGCTCGAAGGCCACGGCGTTGATGGCCTCTTCATCGGCTTCGGCGGCGATCAGGCGGCGCACGCGATCGTCAACCGGGATGACTTCGTACAGGCCGACCCGACCGACGTAGCCGGTCTGGCGGCAGCGGTCGCAGCCGTGGGCGCGCCACACCGGCTGACCCGCCTTGACCCCGATCAGCCGCGCCGTGGCGCGATCCGCCGGTTCCGAGCGGCGACAGGCCGGGCACAGCCGCCGCACCAGCCGCTGGGCCACGATCAGGCGCAGGGTCGAGGCCAGCAGGAAGGGCTCGACGCCCATGTCCCGCAACCGGGTGATGGCTCCGGCGGCGTCGTTTGTGTGCACCGTCGACAGCACCAGATGCCCGGTCAGCGAGGCCTGGACCGCGATCTGCGCCGTCTCAACGTCGCGGATCTCGCCGACCATGACCACGTCCGGGTCCTGACGCAGAATGGCGCGCAGGCCGGCGGCGAAGGTCATGCCGACCTTGGTGTTCACCTGGGTCTGACCGACGCCGCCGATGGCGTATTCGACCGGGTCCTCGACCGTCAGGATGTTGCGGGTCGAGTCGTTGAGCAGCGACAGGCCGGCGTACAGCGAGGTGGTCTTGCCCGAGCCTGTCGGGCCGGTGACGAGGATGATGCCATTGGGCTCGCGCAGGGCGGCGCGGAAGGCGTCCATGGTCTCGCCGGTCATGCCCAGCTGGTCCAGCTTCAGCTCGGCCTGGTCCTTGTCGAGGATGCGCAGAACGACCCGCTCGCCGGCCCGCGAAGGCAGGGTCGAGACGCGGACGTCGAGGGTCTTGCCGCCCAGGGCCAGCGGGATGCGCCCGTCCTGCGGCACCCGCTTCTCGGCGATGTCGAGCCGGGCCATGACCTTGATGCGGGACACCAGCAGCGGGGTGATGCGCGGGTTCAGCGACAGGGCCTCGCGCAGCACGCCATCGACCCGCATGCGCACCGTCAGGGCGGTCTCGAAGGGCTCGAGGTGGATGTCCGAGGCGCCCGCCCGCACCGCCTCGGCGATGATGCCGTTGATCAGGCGGATGACCGGGGCGTCGTCGGCCGTGTCGAGCAGGTCGGCGGCGGCGGGGATGTCGTCGATCAGACTGCCGAGGCCCGACGGCATGTCCAGATCGCCGCCGTCGGCCGCGTTCAGATGATCGCCGGCGTAGACTTGCGACAGGCGGCGGTCGAAGTCGGCCTGGCTCAGCCGCTCGACGCGCAGCGGCCGGCCCAGCGCCCGGCGGGTCTCGACCAGGGCCGTCGGATCGGCCCCCTCGCGCAGGCCGACCAGGGCGATCTCTCCGGCGTCGAGCAGGATCACGCCATGCCGTTTGGCGAAGCCGTAGGGCAGGGTCGGATTGACGAGGGTGATCATGCCGCTGTCACTCCTGCGGCGCGGGCTGCGCCGGCGGCAGGGGCGAGACCGCGACCTCGCCGACCGGCGCGGCGGCGGCCCAGGCGGGCGCGGCCGGGGCCTGGGTGCGCATGTAGTCGCGCAGCATCTCGTCGAGGCTGGGCTCGACGCCCGGGGCGTTGTTCAGCTGCTGCTGTCGCATATAGCCCCAGCGATCGGCGGCGAGGCTCTGCGCGTCCGCCTGCGACCGGATGATGGTCGGGCGGATGAAGACCATCAGGTTGGTCCGCCCGCGCTGGCGGCTGGTCGAACGGAACAGACCGCCGACCACCGGCAGGTCGCCCAGGCCCGGCACCTTGTCGACCGACATCCGGTCGTTCTGGTCCAGCAGCCCCCCGGCCACGGCGATGTCGCCGTCGTCGACCACCAGCGTCGTCTCCAGCTCGCGCTTGTTCAGCACCAGATCGCTGGCCGAGTTGGAGAGGACGCCGTTGATGCTGGACACCTCCTGACGCAGGAACAGGGTGATCGAGCCGCCGGCGTTGATCTGGGGCCGGACGATCAGCTTGACACCGATGTCCTGGCGCTGGGTCGTGCGGAAAGGGTTGGAGTTGCCGTCCAGCAGGGTCTCGCCGGTGGTGATCGGCACCTCCTGCCCGACGAGGATGGTCGCTTCCTCGTTGTCGAGGGTCATCAGCGACGGCGTCTGCAGCAGGTTGGAGCCGTCGTCGGTCTTGGCGGCGTTGATGATGAAGCCGAACAGGCCGTCGCCGATGCGCCCGCCGCCGCCGCCGATGAAGCCGTTGGCGCCCAGCAGGCTGTTGATGGCGAGGTTCTGCAGCTGCTCGCGCAGGGGATCGTCCTCGTCCAGCTGGCCCGCCCCGGCCCCGCCGGCGATCGGGACCAGCGGCGTGGCGCGGTCGGAATAGTTGGTCAGACCGACCGGATTGCCGTCCTCGCCGGCCAGCAGCCACTGGACGCCAAGTTCGCGCACGGCGTTGTCGGACAGTTCGACGACGATGGCCTCGATCAGCACCTGCTGCCGGCGCTGGTCGAGCTGGCGGATGACCTCCGCCAGCATCCGCTGGGTGTCGGCCGAGCCCGAGATCACCAGGGCGTTGGCGCCGGGGAAGCGGGCGATGGTGGCGCGCTGGCCCGGAACCGGCGCCACCGCGGTCGAGGCGGCGGGCGCGACGTCGGCCTCGGCCCCGCCCCGTCCGATCGCCGGCGTGGCGTTGGCGCTGGCCGCGGTGACCGGCTGGCCAACGATCTGCTGCAGCACGGGCAGCAGCGACTCGGCGTTGGCGTGCTGCAGGAAGATCACCTTGACGTCGTCGGCGGACTCGGCACGGCGATCGAGGTCCTCGATCAGCGGGCGAATCCGCGCCACGGCCGAGGGGTCGCCGCGCAGGACGATCGAGTTCGAGCTCTCGACCGGCGTCACCGACACCATCCCCTGCCCCGGCTGTCCGCCGGGAGGGGCGAGCACCGATTGCAGCACGGCGGCGATCTCGCGCGCCGAGGAGTTCTCCAGCGTCACCACCTCGAAGCCGGTGCGGTCGACGTCGATGCGGCCGATCAGGGCGCGGATGCGCGCCAGGTTGTCGGCGAAGTCGGCGACCACGACGCTGTTGGCGCCGGCGTTGGCCAGCACCTGCCCCTGGGCCCCGACCAGCGGCCGGATGGTCTCGGCGGCCGAGGCGGCGTCGATGTTGCGCAGCTGGAACACCTCGGTGGCGAACCGCTCGGAGCCGACCGTCGCCGGTCCCTGGGCGGCGCCCTGGGCCGGGCTGATGCGATAGGCGCCCGAGCTCGTCGGCGTCACCACCAGACCGTTGGCCCGCAGGGTCGACAGGAAGACCTCGAACAGCTGGGCCCGCGACAGCGGCCGGTCGCTGGTCACCGTCACCGTGCCGGTCACCGCCGGATCGACGATGAAGGTGCGGCCGGTCGAGCGGGCCACGTCCTGGATGAAGGCGCGGATGTCGGCGCCCTGCACGTTCAGGGTCTGGCCCGCCTGGGCCAGTACCGGCGTGGCGGCCAGCGGGCCTTGCAGGGCGATGAGGGTCGCCAGGGCGATGCCGAGGGCGCTGCGGGTGGATCGCTTCAACGGCCTGTCCTTATGGTGGTGGTCTGAACCGCGCCGTCCCGCTCGAAGCGGATTTCGGCGCTGGCGGCGTCGGCCAGCTGGCCGCGCAGGGCGGCGATTCGGTCGGGTCGATCGAGGGCCTGGCCGTTGACCGCGAGAATGACGTCGCCCGGTTGCAGCCCGGCCGCGGCCAGGGTCGGGCTTTCGCCGCGGGAGGAGATGGTGAAGCCGTTGACCTTGAGGCCCTGCATGCGGGGCCGGAGCGCCGCCTCGGCCATCAGTTGGGCGGGATCGACGGAGGCCGTCGCCGGGGCCGGGGTTGGGGTCACGGTCTGCGGGACCGGGGGCGGAGGCGGCGGGGTCGCCGCGCCGACCGGCAACTCGCTGAAGATCAGCCGGCTCAGTGAAGCGCCCCGCGCCAGGACGACATGGTCGGCGCCCACGGACTGGAGAACCAGTCCCGGCTCGATCGTCTCGCCCACGGCGACGGACAGCTGGCGGCCGTCCGCCAGCCCGATGATGGCCGAGCCGCCCCCGGCGCCGTCCGAGCGCAGGCCGAACAGCCGCATCTGGCTGCTGCCGGCGGCGGTGTCCTCGGCGAGGCTGCTCCGGGCGCCGGTGCGGAAGAAGGCGTCGAAGCGCTGGAACACGGCGTAGTCGACGGGCTGGGCCTGGGGCCGGGCGACTGTCGCCGCCGCCGGGATGTCGACCGGCTCGACCGCGATCCAGACCAGCCGGCCCAGCTGCACGATCAGCAGCAGCGCCAGCGTCGCCTCCATGGCGGCGCGGACCCGGTCCGGGCGGGCGGCGAGAGCCTCGCGGGCTCCCGTGCTCCAGTTGCGAAGAACGCCGATCACGATCGCAGGCCCCGACGGGCCCCTACGGCCCGAAAGCGTCCTAGACCAATCGTCCGTGTGCGGGCTTCACGGGGCGATGACGGTGCGGAGAACTTGCCGTGACGGTTAGGGCGGGTGCGGAGCAACTGCCGCATTTCCGTAACCTGGAATCGGAAGGCCGCCGCCTGGAGGCGACGGCCTTCCTCGGTGTCGTCAGAAGCGGGCGGTCAGGCTGACCGTAGCCGAGGACCCGAGATCGTAGTTGTTGATCCGGATCTTGTTCCCGAGCTCCTGGAACTCGTCGTAGTCCGTGCCGAGCAGGTTGCGCAGCTCGAGGGCGACGCCCAGCTCGCGGCCCGCATAATCGAAATCCTTGCGGAAGACGAAGTCGAGGAAGACGCCCGGGTCCTGGACGTAGTCGGGCTCGCGCGCGCCGGCCGCGCCGGCGCCGCGGGCGGTGATCCGCTCGCTGACGTAGTTGACGATGATCGTCGCCTGCGACCGGGCGGTGTCGTCTTCCCAGCCCAGCTGCAGGTTGGCGACGTGATCGGACTGGCCTTGCATCCGGCTGCCGTCGGCGATGAAGAAGGAAGCCTGTTCCGGCGCCCCGCCGCCGCCCTGGGTGAAGACCACGTCGTCGGCGTCGACCTGCACGTCCGAGGTCGACCAGGTGTAGTTGGCCTGCACCAGCCAGCGCTTGTTGGCGATGAAGGACGAGCCGGCGTCGGGCCATTCGAAATATTTCTTTGCCTCGACCTCGGCGCCGTAGACCGTGGCCTTGGGCGCGTTGAGGAAGGACTGCTGGCGCTGGTCGCCGGTCAGCACCACGACCGACTCCACCGGCTTGTCCAGATCCTTGTAGAAGACGCCGGCGGTCAGATACTGCTGCCGGGCGAAATACCACTCGTAGCGGGCGTCGAGGTTGAGGATTTCGGTATCCACCAGGAACGGGTTGCCGGTGAACTCGCGGTCGCTGTCCGGATCGATGTAGGACTGCGGCGCCAGTTCGCGGAACTGCGGCCGGCCGATGGTCTTCGAGGCGCCCAGCCGGAGCTGCTGATCCTCGGCGAAATTCCACGTCGCGGTGCCCGAGGGCAGATAGTACTGCTCCTCCAGTTCGGTCGCCGGGAAGGTCGACATGCCGCCGAACAGATCGCGCGGCGTCACCGTCTGACGGCTGTCCTCGAAGCGGACGCCGAGCGTGGTGCGCAGCAGGGGGATGATCTCGGCGTCGACCTGGGCGTAGACGGCGGCGACCTCGAGCCCGGCCTCATAGGCGCCGGCGCCGTTGGTGCCCGAGACCTGACGCAGCTCGATCGTGGTCGGGTTGATGTTGAAGTCCGAGAACAGGTAGTCGATCCGCGATTCCCGCTGTTCGTCGGTCAGGCCGGTGACCGCGGCCAGCTGCAGATCGCGGCGGGTCGCCTCCCGGGTCGTGTCCGTATAGGCGACGCCGAGGCTGAACACCGCTTCGCGAATGTCGGAGAGCGGCAGGGCGTAGCTGACGTCGGCTCCGCCCGAGACCACGTCCTCGTCCAACTCGCTGAACGAGATCAGGTTGGACGGATTGTGGATGTAGTCGCCGGCGGCGTTGACGCCGTACTGGAAGCGCGACTCATAGGGGGCGTCGCGCGAGGTGCGGGCGAAGGCGGCGCGCCAGTCGAACTCCAGCGCCCCGTCCATGAACAGGTGTTCGCCGGCCAGCTGGCTGGAGAACAGCTGCCGCACGAACCATTCGGTATAGTCGTCGCGCAGGACGGCGCCGCCGGCGCTGAGGTCCGGACCGGCGCTCGTGCGGGCTTCCTTGGTGGTGCTGCGGACGTAGAAATTGGTCCACTTCAGCTCGTGATCCTGATTGGTCAGGGACAGGCCGCCGAGCAGGTTCAGCTGCAGGTCGTTCTGGTTGGACTCGAACGCCTTGCTGGTCACGGGGACCATCACCTCGCCCGAGAACTGCCCTTCTTCCTGGAAGCCGCGACGGGTGCTCCAGTTGTTGCTGTAGCCGGCCACGCCGATGAGGCCGAGCGTGCCGATGCTGCTGTCGCTGGACAGGCCGCCGGCCACGTCGAAGCCGAAATTCACCGGCGTCGTCTCGCGCTGGAGCAGGCGCAGGGGCGCGTTGACCAGCGACTGACCCATCACCTGGAGCTCGTCGGTCGAGAAGTTCGCGCGGTTGATCTGCTGACCCGATCCGAAAGCCAGGGCGATGGTGCCGGGGACGTCGCGCGTGCCGTCGTCAAAACCGGTGAAGTCGGTGCGCGAGCCGTAATAGATCAGGCTCTCTTCGTTGGTGGTCTCGGTGTTGGCGCCGATCGAGGCCGAGAAGTTGAAGAACGGCTCGCGGGGCGCGTCCACCGTCCTCAGATCGATGACGCCGCCGCCGAACTCGCCGGGGAAGTCCGCGGAATAGGACTTCTGGACCGTCACGCTCTCGAGGATGCTGGACGGGAACAGGTCCAGGGGCACGACCCGCTGCAGCGGCTCGGGGCTCGGCAGGGGCGAGCCGTTGAGCAGGGCGGACGAATAGCGCTCGCCGAGGCCGCGGACGTAGATGAATCGTCCCTCGACCACCGTCAGGCCGGTCACCCGGGTCAGGGCGGCGGCGGCGCTGGAGTCGCCGGTGCGCTCCAGGTCCTCGGTCGTCAGGAAGGCTGCGACTTCGGAGCTCTCCCGGTTCGGCTCGGGAATGTAGCGGCCCAGAACGATCACCTCGTCGACCTGGGTTTCCTCAGGTTCCTGGGTCTGGATCGGGGACTGGACGCCTGCGGCCGGCGCGGGCTGGGACTGGGCGGCGGCGACCCCGGGCGCGATCAGCGCGCTGGTGGCCAGCAGGAGCCCGGTGAGGGTCAGGGAAGCGGTCTTCATGATCTGCGCCTTGGAGAGTTTCAACGGACGGGGCGAAAGCCGGCGGCGGCTCGCTCGAGCCGCCGCCGTGCATCCGTCGTCAGCAGGTCGCGCCGGACGTCAGGCCGCAGGTCCAGCCCTGCCACCAGGTGTCGGAGGCGTTCTGGACGGCGCCGATGTAGGTCGTGGCCGTGAAGAACGGATAGACCCCCGGGGCGTTGACCGGCGTGACCGCCGTCTCGTTGGCGCCGTTGATGAAGGTCAGGACCTGGTTGCTCAGGCTCGTGCCCGCGGCCGGAGCGGTCAGGGTCGAGGTCCCGGCTTCGGTGTTGTTCGTGCCGGCGGTGAAGGCCGCCGCCGACAGCACGGCGTTGGCCGGACGGTACGGCAGGTCGCAGGACATGAAGACCGAGTTGAAGGTCACGCCGCTGGTCGCGGTATCGGCGTCGTTGATCGCCATACAGCCGGCCTGGGAGCCCGCCACGCTGGTGAACACCGAGTTGATGATCGTGGCGTCCGTGCCGGTGTCGAAGTGGGCCACGGTGTGGGCGTTGGTCGGCGAGTTGCGGCCGACGAGGGTGAAGTTGGCGATCTTGGGCTGCGACACATAGCGCGAGGCCAGCGGCGTCGAGGCCGGGGCGGATGAGAACTCGAAGCCGGCGCTGCGGCTGGTCGAGTTCGGCGGGCGCTGGGTGACGATGCCGAACTGGGCGCCGCCGCGCCAGCCGGTGTCGGTGTCCATGCCGTCGTCGTCGGCGCCGGTGATGACGAGGTGGCGCAGGTTGACGTTGCCGCCGAAGATTTCGATGCCGTCGTCCGAGCTGTTGTGGATCTGGACGTGATCGACCGTGGTGCCCGAGCCGACGCCGGCCATGGTCAGGCCCTGCAGCTCGTTGCCGGACGAAATCTCGAAGCCGGAGAACTTGATCTGCACATAGCGGATGCGGCCCGAGTTATCGGTCGGGGTGTTGCCGCCGTAGAAGGCGCTGGTGCCCTCGACCGTGCCGGTGCAGGTGACCGGCGCGGTCAGCTGGCAGTTGGCCTGCGGCGCGCGGCCGGCGATGACCAGGCCGCCCCACTGTCCCTGCGAGGTCTCGGTGGTGGTGCCCTCGACATTCTGACGGCTGGTGAAGACGATCGGCTGGGTCGCGGTGCCCTCGGCGAAGATCTGCGAGCCGCGGTTGACGATCAGATAGTCCGAGCCGCCCGAGGCGAAGATGCGCACGCCCGGCTCGACGGTCAGGATGCCCTGGGCGCTGCCCGGGGTCGGAGAGGCCGGGTCGATGCCGCGGTCCGTGCCGACTTCGGTGCGGCCGCTGATGGAATAGATGGTGCCGGCGCGCAGCGGCACCGTCAGGGCGCCGACGATCTGCTGCGGCAGCTGGCAGACGCGCAGGGTGTTGGAGGCGACCAGGCCGACATTGGCGAAACCGCTCGGGCAGTCCGCGGCGGGGGTGCCGGGAGGGGGCGGGGTCGGTCCGCCGCCG
>NZ_JAVHLH010000063.1 GCF_031082345.1 Brevundimonas sp.
AGATCGTGCTGCCGGGCATCGGCCGGGGCGCCGACGCGCTGACGCCGGTGGTCAGTTCGTCCGTAAGCGAAGGGTTTAAGGACGAAGACGCCTTGCCCCCGACAGATTCCGGGCCTACCTCCCCGCGCACCGCCCCCTAGTCGCGTAACCCGGTCATCGGAGCCCCGACGATGTCCCATTCCATCGCCGACCCCGTCGTTCACCGCGAGCATTGGCGTGACGCCGATGACGATCGCCCGCGCCTCGAGTGCGGCGTCTGCGGCGTGTGGGGCGCGGATCCCGACGCCGCGTCCGCCATCGTCGCCCTAGGCCTGCACGCCCTGCAGCATCGCGGTCAGGAAGCCTGCGGCATCGCCAGCGTCCGCGACACCCGTTTCCACACCGAACGCCATATGGGGCTGGTCGGCGAAGCCTTCGGCGGTTCGGACCTGTCGGACCGCCTGCCCGGCATGGCGGCCGTGGGCCACACCCGCTATTCGACCGCCGGGGGCAGCTTCCTGCGCAACATCCAGCCGATGTTCGCCGATCTGGACCAGGGCGGCATCGCCATCGCCCACAACGGCAACCTGACCAACTTCCTGTTCCTGCGGAACCAGCTGGTCGCCGAGGGCTCGATCTTCCAGTCGACCTCGGACTCGGAGGTCATCCTCCACCTGATCGCGCGCAGCCGCAAAGCCAAGATCGTCGACCGCTTCATCGACGCCGTCGGTCGGATCGAGGGCGGCTACGCTCTGGTGTGCCAGACCCGGTCGAAGATGATCGGGGCGCGCGATCCGCTGGGCATCCGCCCGCTGGTGCTGGGCAAGCTGGGCGAGGCCTGGGTGCTGGCCTCGGAGACCTGCGCCCTGGACACCATCGGCGCGACCTTCGAGCGCGACGTCGAGCACGGCGAGATCGTGGTCATCGACAAGAACGGCCTCCAGTCGCTGAAACCCTTCCCGACGCGCGGGGCCCGGCCCTGCCTGTTCGAATACGTCTACTTCTCGCGGCCGGACAGCATCGTGAACGGCAAGTCGGTTTACGAGGTGCGCAAGCGCATGGGCCGGGGGCTGGCGCGCGAGCATGGCGTCGAGGCCGACGTGGTGGTGCCGGTGCCGGACTCAGGCGTGCCGGCGGCGCTGGGCTATGCGCAGGAGAGCGGCATCCCCTACGAGATGGGGATCATCCGCAGCCACTATCTGGGCCGCACCTTCATCCAGCCCAGCCAGGGCGCCCGGCAGAAGGGCGTGCGGATGAAGCACAGCCCGAACCGGTCGGTGCTGGAGGGCAAGCGGGTCGTGCTGATCGACGATTCGATCGTGCGCGGCACCACCTCGGTCAAGCTGGTCCGGGCGGTGCGGGCCGCGGGCGCGACCGAAGTCCATCTGCGTTCGGCCTCGCCGCCGATCCTGTGGCCGGACTTCTACGGCATCGACATGCCCGAGCGGGACCAGCTGATCGCCGCCAACCACACGCTGGAAGAAATGCGGGCCCACCTCGAGGTCGACTCGCTGGGCTTCCTGTCGGTCGACGGACTCTACGACGCCATGGAGGCCGGCCCGCGCGACCCGCGCCAGCCGCAGTTCACCGACCACTATTTCACCGGCGAGTATCCGACCCGGCTGCTCGACCGCGAGATCGAGGAAGGCGGACGCGAAGTCGCCGCCCGGCAACTTTCACTGCTGGTGAGCGCTTAGGATCTCATGATCCAGCTCGGCTACTTCACCATCGACACGCACGACATCGACAAGGCGCGGGCCTTCTATTCCGCCCTGTTCGGCTGGACCTTCGACGAGGCCCAGTCGCATCCGACCTACGCCCATGTGGCGGGGGCCCAGCCGCCGTTCGGCTTCACCAAGGTCGAACGGGCGAAGAACAACGAGCACCTGTATTTCCGCGTCGACGACGTCGACGCCCTGTGCGAGCGGGTGGTGGAGCTGGGCGGCCGGGCCGCCGTGCCGTCGGACAGCGAGTCCGGGCGGACGGCCGTGGTCTCTGACGATCAGGGCGTCAGCTTCAGCCTGTGGCAGCCCGCCCCGGGCTTCTGAGCCGGTTTCGCTTTCGGCGGGCGCGGCGGCGCGCTATCAGGCCGCCATGTCAGAGCTTCCCCTGAAAGACCGCATCGCCCTCGTCGTCGGGGCCTCGCGCGGCATCGGCTATGAGAGCGCCCTGGCGCTGGCGAAGGCCGGGGCCCACGTCATCGCCACCGCCCGGACCCAGGGCGGGCTGGAGGAGCTGGACGACGCCATCTTCGCCGCGACCGGCCAGCACGCGACCCTGATCCCGTTCGACCTGGTGGACGGCGGAGCCATCGACCGGCTGGGCGGGGCCCTGTTCGAGCGCTTCGGCCGGCTGGACATCTGGGTGCAGGCGGCGGCGACCATGGGCGCGGAGGGCCTGACGCCGGTCAGCCACGCCGACCCGCGCGGCTTCGCCAAGGTCGAGAAGACCAATTTCACCGCCGTCTATCGCCTGATCCGATCGCTGGAGCCGCTGCTGAAGGCGTCGGACGCCGGTCGGGTGATCCATGTGACCACCAGCGTGGCCAGCGCGCCCAAGGCCTTCTGGGGCGCCTATGCGGCGACCAAGGCGGGGGCCGAGGCGCTGATGAAGTGCTGGGCCGACGAGATCGAGTCGATGCCGATCCGGGTGTCGATCGTCGATCCGGGCCGGATGCGGACCCAACTGAGGGCCCAGGCCTATCCGGGTGAGGATCCGGAGACCGTGACGCCTCCGTCGGCCATCGGTCCGCTGATCGTGGAGCTTGCGCGCGGCGATATCGAGCCGCCGCTGGAGGTGAAGTTCAAGGAGTGGAGCGAGGGGCCGGGCGTAGCGGCCCTGATCTGACGATGCGCCGAACGCTCGCCGCAGCGGCGGCGTATTTCGCGATCGTTTTCAGCCTGGCGTTCCTGCTGGGCGTTGTCCGCACCCTCTTCGTGGCGCCCATGACCGGCGACGTCGTGGCCGTGCTTGTCGAGGCGCCGATTATCCTGCTCGCCAGCTGGTTCGCCGCTGGATGGAGCACCCGCCGATTTTCAGTTCCGCCGGACGCGTCGGTGAGACTGGCGATGGGGTTCGCCGCATTCGCCCTGCTGATGGCTGTCGAGACGGCGATGTCGTTGCTGCTGTTCGGACGCCCGCTGGCGCAGCAGGTCGCGGCCTAGGCCACCCCGGCGGGCGCGATCGGCCTCATCGCCCAGACGGCGTTCGGCTTCATGCCGCTTCTGGCGGCCCGCGGCCGCTGAACCGACGGCGGCCCCTTACTTCTTCGGCAGGTGCTTCTGACCGGTCCGCACCCGGCCCGAGCGCGACACCTGCCGGGCCCCTCCCCGCGCGCCCTTCTGGACGGCGACCGACGAGCCGGCCTTCTTGTTGGCGCTCGACTTGAGGCCGGCCAGCGGCTTGGTCTTGCCCTTGCCGGTCTTCTTCTGCTCCAGCGCCTTGCCCGGCAGATTGGACAGGCGGTCAGCCTTCTCGGCCTTCTTGAGCACCCGGCGCGGGGCGGTCTTGGCGTCGCCCTTGTAGCGTTCGGGACCTGACTTGGAGCCGCCCGGCGCATAGGGGTTCTCGCTGCCCGCCTTGACGATCAGGCGGATCGGCGTGCCCGGCAGGTCGAAGGATTCGCGCAGGTTGTTGACCAGATAGCGCTTGTACTGCTCGGGCATGGCCTCGGCGCGGCTGGCCATCAGCACGAAGGTCGGCGGGCGGGCCTTGGTTTGGGCCATGTATTTGGGCTTGATCCGCTTGCCGTCGACGGCGGGGGGCGGATGCCTCTGGGTGGCCATGGCCAGCCAGGTGTTGAGGTCCTTGGTCTTGACCTTGACCGACCAGGTCACGTGGGCCTGGAGCACGGCCGGCATCAGCCGCTCGACGCCGCGGCCGCTGTGCGAGGACAGGGCCACGAAGGGGGAACCCTTCAGCTGGGGCAGCTTGTCGTCGGCCATCTGCGTCAGCTTGGCGAGACGGGACTGGGGCTCGGTCTCGAGGTCCCATTTGGCGGCGACATAGACCAGGGCCCGGCCCTCGCGCTCGACCAGGTCGGCCAGCTGCAGGTCCTGGGTGTCGAAGGCGTCGTCCTTGTCCATGACCAGGACGACCACCTCGGCGAAGGTGATGGCGCGGATGGTGTCGGCGACCGACAGCTTTTCCAGCTTCTCCTGCACCCGGGCCTTGCGGCGCATGCCGGCGGTGTCCACCAGGCGGATATTCTGGCCTTCGTATTCCCAGTCGACCGAGATGGAGTCGCGGGTGATGCCGGCCTCGGGGCCGGTCAGCATGCGGTCCTCGCCGATCAGACGGTTGATCAGGGTCGACTTGCCGGCGTTGGGGCGGCCGATGATGGCGATGCGGATCGGCTTGTCGGGCTCGTCGACCTCTTCGATGAAGATGTCCGCGCTGGCGGCGACGATGGCGGCATAGAGATCGGCCATGCCCTCGCCGTGCTCGGCCGAGATGGCCACCGGCTCGCCGAAGCCGAGGGCATAGGCTTCGCCGATGCCGCCGCCGCTCTCGCGGCTCTCGGACTTGTTGGCCAGCAGGACGACGGGCTTGTGCTGGTGACGCAGGCGCTCGGCGAAGATGCGGTCCAGGGCGGTGACGCCTTCGCGGGCATCCATCATGAACAGGATCAGGTCGGCGTCTTCGAGCGCCGCTTCGGTCTGTTCGCGCATCCGCGATTCGAGGCTCTCGTCGGTGACGTCCTCATAGCCGGCGGTGTCGATCAGGGTCAGATCGATGTCGCCGATGTTGCCGTCGGCGTAGCGCCGGTCGCGGGTCACGCCGGGGCGATCGTCGACCAGCGCGAGGCGCTTGCCGACCAGACGGTTGAACAGGGTCGACTTGCCCACATTGGGGCGGCCGACGATGGCGACTTTGAGAGCCATGTCGGCCTTCTAACGCAGTTTGAGGCGATCGGTCAGCGAATGCTGACCAGCTGGCCCCGGTCAGTGAGCACGTACAGCGCGCCGTTGTAGGCGGCCGGCGCGATGAAGGCGGGACCGCCGAGGCGGACGGAGGCGGTCTGCGCGCCGGTCTTGGGGTCGAAAGCCACCAGTTCGCCGTCGGAGTTGGTCAGCACCAGCCGGTTCGACGCCAGCAGCGGGCCGGACCAGGTGGGACGCACCGTGCGGTCCCAGAAACCGAAGAAGCCGCCTTCCTGACGGACGCGGCCCTCATTGAGGTTGCGGGTCCAGTAGACCTGGCCGGTCTCGCGGTTGACGACCGTCAGCTCGCCGGCCTTGGAGACGACATAGACCACGTCCCCCGTGGGCAAGGGCGCATTGACGCCGGCGACCGGCAGCTCCCATTTGGGCTCGCCGGTGCGGACATCGATGGCCGACATCACGCCGGAGTGGCCCACGGCGTAGACGACGCCGCGGCTGACCACCGGGCGGCCGGCGATGTCGCGGATCTCCGACAGCGCGCTGGTGCGGCTGGTGTTCGACAACTCCTGCTGCCAGACGGGCTGGCCGGTGGAGGCGCGCAGGGCCACCAGTTCGCCGGAGGAGAACGGCGCGATGACGGTGTCGCCGGTCACGGCCGGGCTGGAGGCGCGCATGATGCGGGCGGGTTCGGGGATGCCGCGATAGGCCCAGACCTGCTGGCCGGTGTTCACGTCGAAGGCGAACATCTGGTTCTCGACGTCGATGACATAGACCCGGGCGCCGGAGACCGTGGGCGCGCCGTGGATCGGGACGTCGACCGGGGTGGTCCAGAGCACGGCGCCGGTGGACTGATCGACCGCGGTGACGGTGCGATAGCCCGACGCGATGAAGACCTTGCCGACGCCGACGGCGACGCCGCCGCCGAAACCGCCGCCCGTCGAACTGCCGCCGAAGCCGAAGTCAAACAGGCCGCGCCGGAACTCCTGCTCGTCGGGTTTGACGCTGACCTTCCAGGCGACCGAGCCGCTGGAGGAATCGACCGCCGTGACCGTCGCCTCGCCATCCATGACGAAGACGCGGCCGTTGTCGGCGACGACCGGAGCCATGACCTGGCGGGTGTTGGACGAGCCGGCGCCGATGTCGCGACGCCAGGCGACGGCGAATTCCGGAGCCGCGGCGACGTGCTCGACCGCGTTGTCGGCGTTGCCGCCGGGCTGGGTCCAGGCCGTGGCCGGCTGGGGGCCCGGCAGGAAGAAGTCGCGGCCCGAAAGGGCGGCGGCCGGCGCCAGCTGCTGGTCGAATTCCAGCACCGAGACGCGCTGCCCCTCGGTCGCCGTGGCCTGGGGCTCGTCCCCGCCGCCGAGGCCGAACGGCAGGGCCTTGCGGATGGTGCCGCAGGAGGCGACGGAGGCGGCGAGGCCGCACAGCAGGGCGACTTTGAGCACGCGGTTCATGGCGGACGTCCTGAAAGCGGGGTTCACGGGCGGGCCGCCTCGGCCGGGGCGGTCTGGGCGCGCGGCGCGGGCGGGGCGGCGGCCGTCTCGGCTTCGAGCTCGGCCATGGCCCGGGTGACGGCGGGGAGATTGGCGGCGGTGCCGTCATCGATCGCGGAAATCGCCAGTTCGGCGCGCTGGCTGATCTCTCTCGGCGTATCGAGGCTGTTCTTGAGGACCACGAGGGTCGAGCGGGCCTCGGCCGTCTTGCCGTGCTGCAACTGGGCCATGGCCAGCGCTTCACGGGCGAAGGCGCGGAACGGCCGGCCCTCTTCGGTCAGCGGCTCGAGCCGGGCCTGAAGATCCTCGAGCGAGGCGGTGTCCATCAGGACCATGGCCGCCTTGTAGACGGCGGGGTCGCGCAACAGCGGATCGCTCGACGCCCCGGCGGCTTCGTCGAACAGTTCGACGGCGGCCGGAATGCGATTCTGCTGCACGGCGATGCCCGCGCGATGCTGCAGCGCCAGGGCCTTGTAGGCGGCGTTGCCTTCATCGGCGGCCTGGGTGAAAGCGGCGTCGGCCCCGACGAGGTTGTTGGCCTCGAGCGATTCGAGGCCGCGCTGATAGGCGATCGAGGCCTTGTCCGCCTTCGAAGTTTCCATCGTCTGCCAACCCCACCACGCCAGGGCGGCGATCAGGGCCAGCAGCAGCACGCCGCCGACGACCGGCAGCCAGGTGCGGGCCAGCCGCTTGTATCGATCGGAGCGAAGCTCCTCCTCGACCTGATCGAAGACATCAACCACGGATACGTCGCCCCAAAAGTCGCAGAAAATCCAACCGGCCGGACCCTAGAGGCTCACACCATCCGCCGCAACGCGGCCGTTACGGCGAAACCGGCTTTTTCGAGAAGTAGGTCTCGACTTCGGCAGGAAAACGGCGGGCCTTGACGTCGGCGGCGTATTCGCCGACCGCCCGGTCGATGTCCGTGCGCAAATTCGCGTAGCGGCGGACGAATTTCGGCGTCCAGTCGAACAGCCCCAGCATGTCGGGCGTGACCAGGATCTGGCCGTCGCAGGCGGCCGAGGCGCCGATGCCGATAGTCGGCTTGTCGACCGCTTCGGTGATTTCGCGCGCCAGGCCTTCGGCGACGCCCTCGATGACGATGGCGAAGGCGCCGGCGTCGGCGGTGGCCTCGGCCTCGGCCATGACCCGCAGCCGCTCCTCGTCCGTACGCCCCTTGGCCTTGAAGGCCCCGTCGGTGAGCACGGCCTGGGGGCGCAGGCCGACGTGGCCCATGACCGGGATGCCGCGCTGGACCAGATAGGCGATGGTTTCGGCGACCGTGGGCCCGCTTTCCAGCTTCACGCCCTGGGCGCCGGTCTCCTTCATGACCCGGGCGCAGTTCTCGTAGGCCTGCTCCTTGCCGCCCTCGTAGGAGCCGAACGGCATGTCGATGACCACCATGGCGCGCTTCGACCCGCGCATGACCGCCTGGCCGTGCAGAATCATCATCTCGAGGGTCACCCCGACGGTGTTGGGCATGCCGTGGACGACCATGCCGACGCTGTCGCCGACCAGAAGCAGGTCGCAATGTTCGTCCAGCAGCGCCGCCGTGGGAGCGTCGTAGGCGGTCAGGCAGACGACGGGTTCGCCGCCCTTGCGCGCCCGGATGTCGGGCGCGGCGAGGCGGCGGACGGTTTCCTGCTTTTGGCTGGACATGGATGGGCCTCCTGTTCGGAAGCCTAGATAGGGGTCCGCGGCGGGGCCGTCATCCCCGGCCGGGGATGACGGGAACCGGTCAGACTTCCTGCGACAGCTTCATCACGCCGGCGGCGGCGACCGCGATCAGGGCGGCGGCCGCGATCCAGAACAGTTGCATGCCGCCCATGGAGCCGAGTTCCAGATTGGCGAGGCCGGCCTGTTCGAGACCTGCCTGGATCGCGCCCTGCAGGTTCAGCGAGGCGGACTGAATTCCCTGCCCCAGGGCGTCGCCGGCCACCACGCTGTCGGGCGAGGCCAGTTCGATATCGACCGCCATGGTCTCGCGCACGGCGACGGCGCCGCCGATCAGACCGGCCAGCGACAGGGCCAGAAAGCGGACCCGGGAGCCCTTCTGCAACCGCTGCTCGACCTGGGCGGTGAACAGGGGCGCGTCGGGCATGGGGGGCGTCTGTGCGAACAGACGCTCCACGAAGGGATCGAACTCGTCAGCCGACATGCTGCGTTCTCCCCAAGGGCTGCGCGGGTTCCGGCCGGAGCCGCGCGCGGAGTTTATCCAGACCACGTTTGACATGAGACTTCACCGTGCCGAGTGGCAAATTCAGGGCGGAGGCGATCTCGGGATGCGCCATGCCCGCTCCGTGACAAAGAGAGACACAGAGCCGTTCGGGTTCGCTGAGCGCCTTGAGCGCCTCATCCAGGTCCACCAGGCCCGCATGATCGGTCACGGGCGCGGCGTCTTCGGTTTGAACTTCAGCGACATAGCGGGCTTCCTTGGCGACCCGCTTGATATAGAGGCGCGCCGCGATCCGCTTGACCCAGGCCGCGAACGTCCCTTCGCCGCGAAACTCGCCGCACCGCTGGAACGCCTGGATGAAGGCGTCCTGGGCGATGTCGTCAGCGAGCGAGGGCTGGGCCCCCATCCGCCGCAGCAGGGCGCGCACCGCCGAACCGTGGCGGCGCACAAGCTCTCCGAACTCCCGCCGTCCGCCCGCCGCCGCTAGGGCGGCGAGCTCGACGTCGTGCCGGTCGACCAAGGCCTGGGTCATGATATGTCCCCCTGTCGTCCCGACCCTACTCCTTGTTCGGGTTGAAGAAGCTCAGGACGATGAAGGCCAGGCCGATGGTGGCCGGGATGGCGGCCAGACCAAACATGGCGCCCGTGGCCTCGCGGATGTCGTGATCGCTCCAGCCGAGGTTGCTCAGGTAGCTGAAGGCGGCGAAGCCGATGCCGACAGCCAGCCAGATGACGCCGCGGCGCAGGTCGCGGGTCCGCGACGGCAGCTTGCTGGCCACGTCCTTGGTCATGGCGTCGATCAGTTCGGGCGGCAGGTCCTGGCCCTTGTCGATGGCATGGCGAATCGTGGTCTGCATCTCGCGCTTTTCGCGGGACTTCAGATAGCTCGGGCCGAAGATGATGGCGGTGATCGCGCTGAAGACGATGGCGACGATCAGGATCGGAGTCATGTCCATTGGGTATCCCCTCTTTCTCGAAACCGGAGCGTGATGCTTCGGCCTTCTGACGACAAGAGGCGGCGGGCGCCGTCTACGGATGCGATCGGTCGGGTGAAACTTTTGTAAGGCGGCTGAAGGCGGTTGCCTACAGGGCCGGCGACAGGCCCGCCGGCCCGGCTGCAACTGCTCCGCCTGTCCCCGCGTTCGCCCTGTGTCGGCGTTCGTTATTCGCCCCCGCTGGAGAACCGCCCATGGTCCAGATCACCTATCGCATCGTCGAACATGACGGAGGCTGGGCCTATCGGCTCGGAGACACCTACTCCGAGACCTATCCGGACCACGACTCGGCCCGCGCCGGCGCCGTCGCCGCCGCCCGCGAGCAGAAGGTCCCGGACGAGGACGCCCTGATCGAATACGCGGATGCGTCGGGGCGCTGGGTCACCGAGCGGGCCGACGGCCACGACCGGCCGGAGACCGACGTCGAAGGCTGACCGGGCCGGGATTTCCGCTATCATGCCTCCGTCGCACTGAGGAGGTCACGCCGTGAACCGTTTCTGGATCGCCCTCGCCGCCCCGGTGGCGGTCTGCACCCTGTCCCTGCCCGCCTCGGCGCAGCAGGTCCGCTACTATGACGTGCCGCCCGGCGGCCGCGCCCATGACGTCGCCGTGACGCCCGACGGCGAGGAAGTCTGGTGGACCGTCCAGCGCGGCGGCGGCCACGGCATTCTGGACCCGGACACGGGCGAGACCACCATCGTGCCGCTGGGCGAAGGTTCGGCCCCGCACGGGGTCATCGTCGGCCCCGACGGGAACGCCTGGATCACCGATGGCGGCCAGAACGCCATCGTGCGGGTCGACCGGGAGACGCGGGCGGTCAGGGTCTGGCCGCTGCCGGAGGAGACCGGCCCGATCAATATGAACACCGCCACCTTCGATCATCGCGGGCGCATCTGGTTCACCGGCCAGACCGGATTCTACGGCCGCCTGGACCCCGCAACCGACGACATGAAGGTCTGGGCCGCGCCGCGTGGACGGGGCCCCTACGGCATCGCCACCACGCCCTCGGGCGACGTCTGGTACGCCTCGCTGGCCGGCAGCCACATCGCCAGGGTCGATCTCGACACCGGCGAGGCCACGATCGTCGAGCCGCCGACCCCCAACCAGGGCGCGCGCCGGGTGTGGTCGGACAGCCAGGGCCGCATCTGGGTCAGCGAGTGGAACAGCGGCAACGTCAGCGTTCACGACCCGCGCGACGGCAGCTGGCGGACCTGGAGATTGCCGGGCGAGGCGCCGAAGGCCTATTCCGTCTATGTCGACGAGACCGACAAGGTCTGGCTGACCGACTTCGCGGCCAACGCCATCGTCCGGTTCGACCCGACGACCGAGACCTTCGAGAGCTTCCCCAGCGACCGGGCCGGCGCCAATGTGCGCCAGATGCTGGGCCGGCCGGGCGAGGTGTGGGGCGCCGAGTCGGGCACGGACCGGCTGGTCGTCATCCGCTACGAAGATTGAGGATCCCACTGGATGTTGTGGTTGCTCGTGACCCTGATGACGCCGCCCCTCCAGCCGGCGCAGGACCCCGGGGCGCGCGCCTTCCAGCGCTGCGCGGCCTGCCATTCGGTCCAGGCCGACGACCAGGATAGCCCGGCGCCGAGTCTGAGGGGCGTGGTCGGTCGTCGCGCCGGAACCCTGGAAGGCTTTCCCTATTCCGACGCCATGACCGCGGCGGGCCGGCGCGGGATGGTCTGGGACGAGGCGACGCTGGCGCGCTTTCTCGCCGACCCCAACACCGTCGTCCCGGGCACGGACATGCCCTTCCAGGGCGGACCCGCGAGCGAGCGGGCGGCGGTGATCGCCTGGCTGCGGCGACAACGCTGAGCGGCGGCGACGCAACGCCTTGTGATCGACGGAGGGTAGGCGCGGGACGGCGCGCCGTTTAGTCGTGCGTCGTCTCACAGCTGGAACCGGTTACATGCGTCACCTGCCCCTCCCCGCGCCGACCCGCCGCACCCTTCTGGCCGGGGGCGCGCTGGCGGCCGGGCTGATGATGGCGCCGCGGATCGCGGCGGCGCAGGCCCAGGCTGATCTGGAGCGGGTCAACGCCCTGATCGCGCGCATGACGATCGAGGAGAAGGCCGGCCAGCTGACGCTGCAGAACGATCCGTTCCGCTGGCGGCCCGAGGGGGTGAACCCGGGCGACACGCTGGACTCCAACCAGGAGCAGACCGCCGCCGAGATCCGGGCGGGCCGGATGGGGGCGCTGTTCAACGGCGTCGGCGCGGCGACCACCCGCTTCGTCCAGGAGATGGCGGTCCGGGAGAGCCGGCTGGGCATTCCTCTGCTGTTCGCCGCCGACATCGTGCACGGCCTGCGCACCACCTTCCCGGTGCCGCTGGGCGAGGCGGCCAGCTGGGATGTGGACCTGGCGGAGCGCACCGCGCGGGCGGCTGCCGTCGAAGGCGGCGCGGCGGGGGTGCACCAGACCTACGCCCCGATGGTCGACATCGGCCGCGACCAGCGCTGGGGCCGGGTCGTCGAGGGCGCCGGCGAGGACGTTCTGCTGGGCAATCTGTTCGCCGCGGCGCGGACCCGGGGCTTCCAGGGCGACGACCTGAAGGCCTGGTCGTCGCTTCTGGCCTGTCCCAAGCATTTCGCGGCCTATGGCGCGGCCGAGGC
>NZ_JAVHLH010000064.1 GCF_031082345.1 Brevundimonas sp.
GCCGACCCGGTCGGTGCGCGCCAGTCGCAGCCGGGCGAACCGCTCCGTCTCCGGCAGCGGCGCCCGGTGGGTCACGCCTTCCCGGCCCCGATGCGCGGCTCGGCCCCCTTGAGCAGGCGGCCGATGTTCTGATGATGCCGCACCCAGATCAGGGCGGCGGTGAAGGCCGCGAGCACGAGAATCGGCGCGGGGGCGGGCAGGCCCAGCGCCGCCAGCGGCAGCAGGGCGTAGAGCGGCGCGGCCGCCGAGGAGACGAGCGCCGCCAGTGAGGAGATCCGGAACAGGGCCGCCACGATCAGCCAGGTCGCCCCGGCCAGCAGCCCCAGCGGCCAGGCCGCCGCCAGCAGCAGGCCGAAGAAGGTCGCCACGCCCTTGCCGCCCTTGAAGCCTAGCCAGACGGGGAACAGGTGGCCGAGGAAGGCCGCCCCGCCGGCGATCGCCCCCGCGACCTCGCTGTCGAACAGTTCCCGCGCGATCAGCAGCGCCACGGCGCCCTTGCCGGCGTCCAGGATCAGGGTGGCGATGGCCAGGTCCTTGCGGCCGGTGCGCAGCACATTGGTCGCGCCGATATTGCCCGAGCCGATGGCGCGCACGTCCTCGCCGGTCACCACGCGGGTCAGGATCACCCCGAACGGGATGGAGCCCAGCAGATAGCCGCCCGCGGCCACCAGCGCGAGCGTCCCCAGGGCCGGGCCGACCAGATCCTGCAAGTGATTCGCTCCCCTTTAGCGTGCGTCGTGGACGATGCGTCCGCCGACGACGGTGAGCAAGACCTTCCCTTGCAGACGGCGTCCGTCGAAGGGCGAGTTCTTCGACTTGGACTTCAGCGCATCGGCGTCAATGACCACCGGCGCGCCGGGATCGAACAGGATCAGATCGGCGGGCGCATCGGCGGACAACTCCCCCGCCTCCAGCCCCAGCAGGGTCGCCGGGCCGTGGGTCAGGGGGCGCAGCACGTCCAGCAGGTCCAGTCCGTCCTCGTGGTGCAGCGACAGCGCCGCCGGCAGCAGGGTTTCCAGACCCACGGCGCCCGGCGCCGCCTCGGCGAACGGCCGGCGCTTGTCCTCGGCCGGGGCCGGGGCGTGGGCGCTGGTGATGGCGTCGATCAGCCCGTCGCGCACCGCCTCGATCAGGGCCTGCCGGTCGCTCTCGGGCCGCAACGGCGGGTCCATCCGGTAGAAGGTCCGATAGTCGCCGATGTCGATCTCGTTGAAGCACAGGTGGTTGATCGACACCGAGGCCGCCACCTCCAGCCCCCTGGCCCGGGCCCGCGCCAGCGTCTCCAGCGCGCCCTCGGTCGAGATCTGGTCGACCAGGAACCGCGCCCCGGTCTGCTCGACCAGCGCCAGGTCGCGCTCCAGCTGGATGCGTTCCGCTATGGCGGGCACGGAAGCGAGGCCGAGCCGCGTCGCCAGTTCGCCCGAGGTCGCGACCGCCCCCTCGCTCAGCCACGGATCGGCCGGCCGGCACGAGATCAGGGCGTTGAACGCCGCCGCATAGCTCATGACCCGCTGCAGCATCCGGCTGTCGGCGATGACCCGGTCGACGTCGGTGAAATACAGCGCCCGGGCCTCGTCCATCAGGCCGATTTCGGCCATCCGTTTGCCGTCGCGTCCCTGGGTCGCCGCTCCCGCCGCCCGGACGTTGACCAGCCCCAGCGCCGCGCCGCGCCGCTGGATGAATTCGATCATCGCCGGGTCGTCGATGGCCGGATCGGTGTCCGGCTGGATGACGATCGTGGTCACCCCGCCCGCCGCCGCCGACAGCGAGGCCGACTTCAGCGTCTCCTTGGGCTCGGCCCCCGGTTCGCCGGTCTTGACCCGGATGTCGATCAGGCCGGGCGACAGGCACAACCCGCCCGCGTCGACGACCTCGAGGCCCGCCGGCGCTGCGGCTCCCGCGCCGTGAATGACCTCGACGATCCGGCCGTCCTCGACCAGCACCGCGCCGGGGCCGTCGTAGTCGCTCGCCGCATCCAGCAGCCGCGCGTTCAGGATGGCCAGGGTCCTGGCGCCAGGCGCGCTCATGCCTCGCCTCCCTCGCGCCGCGCCGACAGGGCCGCCAGCACCGCCATCCGCGCCGCCACCCCCATCTCGACCTGATCCTGGATCAGCGACACGGTCAGGTCGTCGGCCACGTCCGAGTCGATCTCCACGCCCCGGTTCATCGGCCCCGGATGCATCACCTTGGCGCCCGGCTTGGCCCAGGCCAGCTTTTCCCGGTCGAGGCCCCAGAAACGGAAATACTCGCGGGTCGAGGGCACCAGCGCCCCCTCCATCCGCTCCAGCTGCAGACGCAGCATCATCACCACATCGACGCCCTGCAGCCCCTCGCGCATGTCGTGGAACACCTCGCAGCCCCAGCGGTCGGCGTCGCCCGGGACCAGCGTCGGCGGCCCGATCAGCCGCACCCGCGCGCCCATCATCGACAGCAGGGCCACATTCGACCGCGCCACCCGGCTGTGGGCGATGTCGCCACAGATGGCCACGCACAGCCCGCCGACGTCGCCGAACGCCCGCCGCAGGCTCAGCATGTCCAGCAGCGCCTGGGTCGGATGCTCGTGGCGCCCGTCGCCGGCGTTGATCACGGCGCAGCCGACCTTCTGCGACAGCAGGGCCGCCGCGCCCGAGGCGCCGTGGCGCACCACCAGCACGTCCGGCTTCATCGCGTTCAGGGTCGCCGCCGTGTCGATCAGGGTCTCGCCCTTGGCCGTCGACGAGGTGCGGGGCGACAGCGCCGTCACGTCTGCACCCAGCCGTTTGGCCGCGATCTCGAACGAGGCGCTGGTCCGGGTCGAATTCTCGAAGAACAGATTCATGACCGTGCGCCCGCGCATCAGGTCCAGCGACTTCGACGATTGCCGGTTGAAGTCGACGAAGGCGTCGGCGAGGTCCAGCAACGGTGGGACGGTCGCGGCGTTCAGATCGCCTGCGGACAGGAAATGGTCGCGGGGGAACGGCGCCAGCCGCTCGTGGATCAGGTCGGTGACGGCGGCGGGCTGGGTCATCGAGGCCCGGCTATAGGGCGGACTCACAGGAAACGGAAGGCCGCGAGCAGCAACGGGATGGTGGCGGCGCTGGCGACGGTGGTGAAAGCGACCACTCCGGCCATTAGCGGCGCGTCCCCGCCCATCTGCCGCGCCAGCACGTAGGAAGCCGCCGCTCCGGGCGCCGCGCCGGCCAGCAGGGCGATCCCCTGCGCCGTCCGGTCGCCGCCCAGCCAGCCGCAGACATAGAACATCGCCACCGGCAGGATCAGCAGCTTGATCGCCGAAATGGTGAGGATCAGCACGGGCCGCGCGGCCGCATAGCGGAAACTCAGCCCCGCCCCGGCCGTGATCAGGCCCAGGGCGATCGCCCCCGGTCCCATCATCGCGAACACGCCCTCCATCAGCGGATGCGGCTCCAGCCCGCCGAGGTTCAGCATCGCCCCGACGCCGCAGGCCCAGATGATCGGATTGCGCGCCAGCGAGCGCAGCGCCAGTCGCCAGCCGCCGCCCTGGCCCGCGCCCCATCTCGCCAGCGCCAGCACGCAGATCACGTTCAGCGCCGGGGCCAGCACCCCGAACGCCACCGCCGCCGTGCCCAGACCCGCGGGACCGAACACCGCCCCCGCGACCGGCAGGAAGACGAAGCCGTTCCAGCGGATCACGCCCTGGAACACGCTGGTGAAGCCGGGGTCGCTGACCTTGATCAGCGGCTTGGCGGCCAGCGTCAGTCCGGCGACCACGAACGACACTCCGATGGTGCTCAGCGCCACCGGTCCCGCCGTGCCGGCGCTGAAGTCCGCGCCCCACACCGCCGGCACGAGAAAGGCCGGGTAGAAGATGAAATAGGTCAGCCGCTCGACCGCCCGCCAGCCGTCGTCGGCCAGCAGCCCGCGCACCTTCAGGCCCCAGCCCAGCGCGATCATGGCGAACACCGGCACGATCCCGGCGAGCAGTCCGTTCATCGGGCGGCGGCGTCCCTCAGCCGGTCGAGCGCCCCCTGCAGGATCCACGCGGCCGCCGTCCGGTCGACCACATTGGCCCGCCGCTTGCGATTCAGGTCCAGCTCCTCGATCAGGAACCGTTCCACCGCGCTGGTCGACAGCCGCTCATCCTGGAAGGCGCACGGCACGGCGCGCAGGCGCTGCAGATTGCGCGCGAAGGCGCGGCACGACTGGGCCCGCGGCCCCTCCGTGCCGTCCATGTTCAGCGGCAGGCCGATCACCAGCCCCGACGCCTTGCGCCCGTCCATCACCTTCAGCACCGCCTCGGCGTCGTCGGTGAATTTCGTCTTGCGGATCAGCACCAGCGGGCTGGCGATCATCCGCGTGGCGTCCGACGCGGCCACGCCGATGGTCTTCTCGCCGAGATCCAGCCCCAGCCATGGCGTGCCCGGGGGTGTGGAGGCGGCGAGTTGTTCCAGGGTCATGACGGTCACGGCCTGCCGGTAGGACTGGCGCGAGCCCGAGTCAAAGTGCAAAGCTTCGCGGGCGTTTGACGAGGAGGGTCGTCCGATGAAGCCGCTTCTGTTCCTCACCGCCCTGGTCGGGCTCGCCGCCTGCGATTCCGGGGTCGAAACCCGCAAGGAGGCGGTGCCCCCGGCCGAGCAGCCGGCGCCGGTCGCCGCCGTCGCGCCGCTGGCCGCCTCGGGCCCCGCCGTCACGCTCCAGCCCGAAACCGACGCCGCCCTGCAGTCGGCCGCCGCCGTGGTCCGCCTCGACGAGCTGGCGGGGCAGGGACCGCTTGCCGCCAAACTGTTCGGCACGGCCGGCGGAGACCCGGCCATGAACGGCCTCTACACCCACGTGGCCTTCTTCCAGGGCGCGGCGGACGGCTGGCGGGTGTTCCGCATCGGCGACGTGCTCGACTACCGGATCCTGTCGCAGCGGGCCGGCCGGGTCGATCTGGAGCTGGAGGAAAGCATGATGGACGAGGCGTCCGGCCGGATCGGCAGCCGCACCCGCCGGGTCATCGTCGGCTGGCCCATCGCCGCCGACGGCTCGCCCCCGGCCGAGGTCACGGTCACGCCGGCGCAATAGCGCCCGCCGCGACGTCTGAATCCTTGTGAAAGCGGGACCGGAACGCTAATCCCGCCCGTTCTGGTTTCCGCCAGGACCTCATAACTGTGGAGGGCCGCATGGCCATCGACGCCGCGACCGTGCGCCGGGTGGCGCACCTCGCCCGCATCAAGACCCCGGAAGACCGGCTGGAGCCGCTCGCCGCCGAGCTGAACGGCATCCTCGCCTGGATCGAGCAGCTCAACGAGGTCGACGTCACGGGCGTCGAGCCGATGACCTCCAACGTCCACCAGCCCCTGCGCCTGCGCGACGACGTCGTCACCGACGGGAACAAGGTCGCCGACGTCCTGTCCAATGCGCCGCGCTCCGCCGACGGCTTCTTCGTCGTGCCCAAGGTGGTCGAATAGAATGTCCGACCTGACCAAGCTCACGCTGAAAGCGGCCCTCGACGGCCTCAAGGCCCGCGACTTCTCCTCGGAGGAGATCACGAAAGCCTTCGTCGCCAACATCGACGCCGCCAATCCGCGCCTGAACGCCTATGTCGTCCAGACCACGGACAAGGCCCTCGAAATGGCCCGCGCCTCCGACGCCCGGCTGGCCAAGGGGGAGGGCGGCGCCCTCGAAGGCGCGCCGCTGGGGATCAAGGACCTGTTCTGCACCGACGGCGTCCAGACCACCGCCGGCTCCAACATGCTGCGCGGCTTCGTTCCGCCCTATGAGTCCACCGTCACCGCCAACCTGTGGCGCGACGGCGCGGTCATGCTGGGCAAGCTCAACATGGACGAGTTCGCCATGGGCTCGTCGAACGAGACCAGCGCCTTCGGTCCCGTCGTCAATCCGTGGAAGTCCAGCGCCTCCAACGCCGACCTGACCCCCGGCGGCAGCTCCGGCGGCTCGGCGTCTGCCGTCGCCGGCGACCTCTGCCTGGCCGCCACCGCCTCGGACACCGGCGGCTCGATCCGCCAGCCCGCCGCCTTCACCGGCACGGTCGGGGTCAAACCCACCTACGGCCGCGCCAGCCGCTTCGGCATGGTCGCCTTCGCCAGTTCGCTGGATCAGGCCGGCCCGATCGCGAAGACGGTCGAGGACGCCGCCATCCTGCTGCGTTCGATGTGCTCCTTCGACCCGAAGGACTCCACCAGCCTCGACGTCGAGACCCCCGACTGGACCCGATCCCTGAACAAGGGCGTCCGCGGCCTGCGCATCGGCGTGCCGAAGGAATACGTCGTCGACGGCATGCCCGCCGAGATCCAGGCCCTGTGGGACCAGGGCGTGGCCTGGCTCAAGGCCGGCGGCGCCGAGATCGTCGAGATCAGCCTGCCGCACACCAAATACGCCCTGCCGGCCTATTACATCATCGCTCCGGCCGAGGCCTCGTCCAACCTGGCCCGCTACGACGGCATGCGCTTCGGCCACCGCGCCGAGGGCGCGACCTCGCTGACCGACCTCTACGAGACCAGCCGCGCCGAGGGCTTCGGCAAGGAGGTCCAGCGCCGCCTGACCATCGGCGCCTACGTCCTGTCGGCCGGATTCTACGACGCCTACTACGTCCGCGCCCTCAAGGTCCGCCGCCGCATCGCCATGGATTTCGACGCCGTCTGGGACCGCGTCGACGCCATCCTCACACCCTCCACCCCCTCGGCCGCCTTCGCCCTCGGCGACCGGCAGGTCGACCCGCTGCAGATGTATCTGAACGACATCTTCACCGTCACCGCCAACCTCGCCGGCCTGCCCGGCATCTCCGTCCCCGCCGGCCTCGACAAGGGCGGCCTGCCGCTCGGCCTCCAGGTCATCGGCAAGGCGCTGGACGAGGCGACCGTGTTCCAGGTCGCCAGCGCGCTGGAAGACGCGGCGGGGTTCGTCGCGAAACCGGAGAAGTGGTGGTGACCACTCAGGCGTGGTGGGCGGGCGCGAAGGCGCAAATCGGCCGCTTCACCGACTTGGCCCTTGATGGCGGAGATGAAAAAACGCGGCTGGGCGACTTGGCTGTGGCGCTGGATTCTCTAGTCGCCACCTACAACACCGCGCCCCTGACTGAGCCGGGCGAGGATGATCTGCCGCCAGAGGCCGAGTTTCACCCGAGCTATGATCGGATCGGGGCAGCCTATCCCGAACTTGGCTACTACGCCGATGTTGACCCAATTTTTGCCGAACGCTCTGAACCGCTTTTGGCTGACGCCATCGATGACTTGATGGACATCTGTCGCGACCTCGCAGAAGCGAAATGGCGCGCGGAGAATGTCAGCGTCGAAGACGCCGCTTGGCATTTTCGGTTCTCCTACCAAATCCACTGGGGCAAGCATCTCCACCGCCTCAGAACGCATCTTCACTGGAAGCTCTATGACTGACGCACCGGTCTCCCCCTCCAAACTCATCCAGGGCCGCACCGGCCTGTGGGAAATCGTCATGGGGCTGGAGATCCACGCCCAGGTGGCGTCCAAGGCCAAACTGTTCTCGGGCGCCGCCGTCGGCTTCGGCGCCGGTCCCAACGAGCAGGTCTCGCTGGTCGACGCCGGCTTCCCCGGCATGCTGCCGACCCTGAACAAACTCTGCGTCGAACAGGCCGTCCGCACCGGCCTCGGCCTCAATGCGCAGATCAACAGGCGCAGCCAGTTCGACCGCAAGAACTATTTCTACCCCGACCTGCCGACCGGCTATCAGATCAGCCAGCTCTATCACCCGATCGTCGGCGAGGGCGTCGTCGAGGTCGAGGCCGAGGACGGCTCCTTCTTCAACGTCGGCATCGAGCGCCTGCATCTGGAACAGGACGCGGGCAAGCTGATCCACGATCTGTCGCCGACAGAGTCCTATGTCGACCTGAACCGCGCCGGCACGGCCCTGATGGAGATCGTCTCCCGGCCCGACATCCGCTCGCCGGAAGAGGCGGTCGCCTACGTCAAGAAGATCCGCACCATCCTGATCTATCTCGGCACCTGCGACGGCGACATGGAGAAGGGCAATCTGCGCGCCGACGTGAACGTGTCCGTCTGCCGCGAAGGCCAGTACGCCAAATACAAGGCGACCGGCGACTTCAGCCACCTCGGCACGCGCTGCGAGATCAAGAACATCAACTCGTTCCGCTTCATCAGCCAGGCCATCAACTATGAGGCCCGGCGCCAGATCGAGATCCTCGAGGACGGCGGCAAGATCGATCAGGAGACCCGCCTCTACGACCCGACGGCCGGCGAGACCCGCTCGATGCGCTCCAAGGAAGAGGCGATGGACTATCGCTATTTCCCCGACCCCGACCTGCTGCCGCTCGAGATCGAGCAGGCCTGGATCGACGAGATCAAGGCGAACCTGCCCGAACTGCCCGACGCCAAGCGCCGCCGGCTGATGGCCGACTACGGCCTGTCGCAGTACGACGCCGTGGTGCTGATCTCGGAACAGGCCAAGGCCGACTATTTCGAGGCCGCCGCCAAGGGCCGAGACGCCAAGCTGGTCGCCAACTGGGTCACCAACGAGCTGTCGGCTCGCCTGGCGGCGAATGATCTGGACTTCGACCAGAGCCCGGTCCCGGCCGCCCATGTGGCCCAGCTGGTCGAGCTGATCGAGACCAACGTCATCTCGTCGAAGATCGCCAAGGAGGTCTTCGACCACGTCTGGAACGGCGAGGGTTCGCCGGCCGAGGTCGTCGAGAAGCACGGCCTCAAACAGGTCACCGACACCGGCGCGATCGAAAAGGCCATCGACGACATCATCGCCGCCAACCCCGACAAGGCCGCCGCCGTCGCCGAAAAACCCCAGGCCCTCGGCTGGTTCGTCGGCCAGGTCATGAAGGCCACTGGCGGCAAGGCCAACCCGGCCGCCGTCAACGACATCCTGAAGGCCAAGCTGGGGCTGTGAACCCTTTCCTTCTCCCCTTGCGGGAGAAGGTGCCCCGGAGGGGCGGATGAGGGGTCTCTCCGGCCCCTCCCGCGCGACCCCTCATCCGTCCTCGCTCCCGCTCGGCCACCTTCTCCCGCAAGGGGAGAAGGGATGTCGTTACTCAAACAGCTCCCCGCTCTCCGGCGCGCCCTCGACCACCGCCCGCGCCAGCGCCCGCGTCACCGGCCGGTGCAGGGCGTCCAGCCGTTCGACCACATCAGCCGCCGCCGCCGCCGACCGGTCGATGCGCCGCAGCAGATAAGGGATGACGTCCCCGGCCGGGCGGATGCCGCGCTCGGCGAACCGCGCCTCCAGCATGGCCGCCAGCACGGCGTCGTCCGGAGCCTCCACCGCGACGGTGCGGACGGCGTCCAGCCGCGAGCGCAGGTCGGGCAGGGCGGACGACCACGCCGACGGCGGCTCGCGCGCGATCAGCAGCAGGGCCCCGCCCGGCGACTGGGCCAGGTTGATCAGGTGAAACAGGGTCTCGTCGTCGGCGTCGCAGGCCCGGTCCAGCAGCACCGGCCGACCCTCCAGCTCCAGCGGATCGATCAGCGCCGCTTCGGCCCCGTGCAACGCGGTCGCGCCGACCCGCTCGGCCCAGATCTGCCCCAGCCGGCTCTTGCCCGAGCCTTCGGGACCATGGACCGCCATCACCCCGCCGATCAGATTGGGCCAGTCCGCCAGCGCCTCGACCGCCGCCCGGTTGCTGTCCGAGACCACGAACCCTTCCGCGCCCTCGGGCAGGTCGCGCTGCAGCGGCAGGCGCATCTGGTCGGGGGGTGAGGAGCGGGCGGTCATCCCGTTCATCATAGCAGAGCTGGCGGCCTGTCTCCTCTCCGGGGCGGATCGGCGGTGCACAGACCCTCCCTGCTTGTGGATGCATCGCCCCGTCGCATGCGTCCGATTCTGACGCACCGGTCGGCCATACTGTCCCGGTCGGCCGCCAGGGGGCAGGGATGGGTAGACGAGGTAGACGAGATACACCGTGTTTTTTTCGGGCCGGAGTCTACCTTCGGGTTCAGCCGGCGCCGGCGGAACGGCCTCCAGCCTTGACTTTCGGGGGCGATAATGCGCCCTTCCGGCCTCCCGATTTGAGGCCTCTTCGGCCCGTATTCCAAGACGAACCGCTCATGCACGCCTACCGCTCCCACACCTGCGGCGCCCTCCGTTTGGCCGACGCCGGATCGAACGTCCGTCTGTCCGGCTGGGTGCACCGCAAGCGCGACCACGGCGGCCTGCTGTTCGTCGACCTGCGCGACCACTACGGCCTGACCCAGTTGGTCCTGCACCCCGAGACGCCGGGCTTCGAGGCCGTCGAACGCCTGCGCGCCGAGAGCGTCATCCGCATCGACGGCGAGGTCGTGGCCCGCGAGGCCGCGGTGGTGAACCCCAACCTCCCGACCGGCGAGATCGAGATCCGCGTCGCCGCCGTCGAGGTCCTGTCAGAGGCCGCCGAACTGCCCCTGCCGGTCTTCGGCGAGCCGGAGTACCCCGAGGAGCTGCGCCTCAAGCACCGCTACCTCGATCTGCGGCGCGAGACCCTGCACAAGAACATCGTCCTGCGCTCGAAGGTCATCCATTCGATCCGCCATCGCATGGTCGAGCAGGGCTTCCTCGAGTACCAGACCCCGATCCTGACGGCCTCCTCGCCGGAAGGCGCGCGCGACTTCCTGGTGCCCTCGCGCCTGCACCCGGGCAAATTCTACGCCCTGCCGCAGGCCCCGCAGCAGTTCAAACAGCTGCTGATGGTCTCCGGCTTCGACCGCTATTTCCAGATCGCCCCCTGTTTCCGCGACGAGGACCTGCGCGCCGACCGTTCGCTGGAGTTCTACCAGCTCGACGTTGAGATGAGCTTTGTCACGCAAGAGGATGTTTTTGCTGCGATAGAGCCCGTCATGCACGGCGTGTTCGAGGAGTTCGCCGACGGCAAGACGGTCGATCCCTATCCCTTCGTGCGCATCCCCTACCGCGAGGCCATTTCCCTGTTCGGCACCGACAAGCCGGACCTGCGCAACCCGATCGAGATGTCCGACGTCAGCGACCATTTCCGCGACGGCGGCTTCGGCCTGTTCAACAAGATCCTCGCCGCGGATGCGAAGAACGCCGTCTGGGCCATTCCGGCCCCGACCGGCGGCTCGCGCGCCTTCTGCGACCGGATGAACTCCTGGGCCCAGGGCGAGGGCCAGCCCGGCCTCGGCTACATCTTCTGGTCCGAGGACCAGGGCGCCTGGGGCGGCCCGATCGCCAAGAACCTCGGCGCCGAGGCGACCGACGCCCTGATGAAGTCGCTGGCCATGGGCAAGGGCGACGCCGCCTTCTTCGCCGCCGGCGACCCGTCGGTGTTCTACAAATTCGCCGGAAACGCCCGCACCAAGCTGGGGCAGGACCTCAACCTGATCTCGGACGACGAGTTCAAATTCTGCTGGATCGTCGACTTCCCCATGTTCGAGTGGTCCGAGGAAGAGAAGAAGGTCGACTTCTCGCACAATCCCTTCTCGATGCCGCAGGGCGAGATGGAGGCCCTTCAGACCAAGGACCCGCTCGACATCCTCGCCTACCAGTACGACATCGTCTGCAACGGCTATGAGTTGTGCTCGGGCGCAATCCGGAACCACAAGGCCGAGATCATGCTCAAGGCCTTCGAGATCGCCGGCTATGACGCCTCGGTGGTCGAGGAGCAGTTCGGCGGCATGCTCAACGCCTTCCGCTATGGCGCGCCGCCGCACGGCGGCCTGGCCCCCGGCATCGATCGCATCGTCATGCTGCTGGCCAACCAGACCGCCATCCGCGAGGTCATCGCCTTCCCGCTGAACCAGCAGGGCCAGGACCTGCTGATGAGCGCCCCGTCTGACGCGGCCGAGCGTCAGTACAAGGAACTGCACATCCGGCCCGCCCTTCCGCTGAAGGGCTGAAACGAAAAGGCCCCGCCGGAGCGGGGCCTTTGATCACCGGCCGCTGCTGGCGACCACGATGTTGCGGCTGCGCGGCGGGACCGGCGGGACCGGCGGCCTCGGCGGGGTGGGAACGGCCCTGACGCTGCTCACGCCGCGGCAGGCCCGCGCCGTCAGATTGCCCGGCAGGCGCGTGCCGGCGTCGCCGCAGGCCCGGGCGACCTGCGCCTGGCTCAGGCCCCGCGCGCG
>NZ_JAVHLH010000065.1 GCF_031082345.1 Brevundimonas sp.
GCCCGTCGGGGGCCGGTAAGTCGACGCTGCTGAATTTGCTGACCCTGGCGAAGCGTCCGACGGCCGGAACCATCGAACTGTTCGGCGAGGACGCGGGCGCCCCGCCGCGGTCGGCGCTGCCGGGCTTCCGGCGCCGGATGGGGGTGGTGTTCCAGGACTTCCGGCTGCTGGATCACCTGTCCGCCTTCGACAATGTCGCCCTTCCCCTGCGGCTGGCGGGGGCGAAGCGGGAGAGCTACGCCGACGACGTGGAGGAGATGCTGGACTGGGTCGGGCTCGGCGATCGCATGGCCGACCGGCCGCGGACCCTGTCCGGCGGCGAGAAGCAGCGGCTGGCCATCGCCCGGGCGGTGGTGACCGGCCCCGACCTGATCCTCGCGGACGAGCCGACCGGGAGCGTCGACGCGGCCATGGGCGAGCGGCTGCTGACCCTGTTCCAGTCGCTGAACCGGCTGGGGACCACGGTGCTGATCGCCAGTCATGACGAAGCCCTGGCGGCGGCGTGCGGGGCCTCGGTGCTGCGGCTGGAGGGCGGCCGGCTGGTCGGAGGCGGAGCGTGATCGAACGCTGGACAGATCGGCTGACCGGGCGGCGCGCGGGCATCCTGCCGCGCGACGGCGGCGGCGAGCCGTGGCTGGCGGCGGTGATCGCGGTGCTGTGTTTTCTCGCCTGTCTGGCGGCGGTCGGGGCCTTGGCGGCGGACCGGGCGGCGCATGGCTGGGCGATGCAGCTGCGCAGCGAGGCGACGGTGCAGGTTCGCCCGCGCGTCGACGAGACCGGGGCCGAGGCCGCCGCCCGCGCCGCCCAGACCCTCGCCGGGGTCGCGGGCGTCGAGGAGGCCGAGGCCCTGGACCGCGAGACGGCCGAGGTCCTGCTGCGGCCGTGGGTCGGGGACGCCGTCCTGCCGGACCTGCCCCTGCCCCACCTCGTCACCGTGCGGCTGGACCCGGAGGCTCCGGCCAGCGCCGTCAGCCTGAGCCGGGCGCTGGCCGAGGCCGGGGTCGACGCCACCGTGGACGACCACAGCCTGTGGCGTGGCGAGGTCGAGCGGTCCGCCGCCCTGATCACCGCCCTGGCCGTGGCGGCCTTTCTGCTCACCGCCGGCGGGGCGGGGGCGGCCATCGTCTATGCGACGCAGGCGGGGATGGCGGCGCAGCGGACGATCATCGAGACGCTGAGCCTGAACGGAGCCTCGGACGGGCGGATCGCCGGCCTGTACCAGACCCGCTACGCCCTGCTGGCGGCGGGCGCCGGGGCCGCCGGCGCCGCGGCAGCCATGGCCCTGGTGGCGGGGCTGAGGTTCCTCGGCGGCGCGGACGGGGTGACCCCGGCCCTGCCGGTGACGTGGAGCGATGTGCTGATGCTCTCGCCATGCCCGCTGCTGGCCGCTACGGTGGCGCTTGTCGCGGCGCGGATGACCGCGCTGGCGCGACTGCGGGGCGGTCGCTAGGTTAACGCCATGAAGTTTCTGACCTTCATCGCCATCATCGTCGTCATCTGGCTGGTCGGGCTGTTCGCCTTCGCCGACCGGGTGCGCGGCTACACGCCGGCGGCCGAGCCGGCGCGCGCCGACGCCATCGTGGCCCTGACCGGCCCCTCGGCCGAGCGGGTCAACGCCGCCATCCGCCTGCTGGAACAGGACAAGGGCGCCCGCGTGCTGATCTCGGGCGTCAACCGGGAGGTGCGCCGCCAGGAGCTGCGCGCCCTGACGCCGGGCTCGACCAAGCTGTTCAACTGCTGCGTCGATCTGGGCTTCGAGGCCGAGGACACCGTCGGCAACGCCCAGGAGATCGCCGCCTGGGCCGACGCCAAGGGCTATGACAGCCTGATCGTGGTGACCTCGGACTATCACATGCCCCGGGCGCTGACAGAGATCCGGGCGGCGTCGCCGGAGCTGGCGCTGACGCCCTATGCCGTGGAGACGCCGTCGCTGGATGATTCGGGCTGGTGGCGGGCGGCCGTCACGGCGCGGCGGATGACGCTGGAATACATGAAATATCTTGCGGCCCTGGGCCGGGCCGTCGTCAACGGCGGCGCTTCCGAACGCCCGGCGGCGGAGGCCGACGCGCCGGCCGGAAAGGCCGCCTGAGGTGACCGCGGTCCGTTCGCTCGTCTTCGTGCTGTGGCTCTATCTGTCCATGGCCCTGTTCGCCGTCGGCCTGTCGCCGGCGCTGCTGCTGCCGCACCGCTACGCCATGGGGGTGATCCGGGGCTGGGCGCGCTTCTGCCTGTTCGGCCTGCGCTGGATCGCGGGGGTGAAGGTCGAGTTCCGGGGGCTGGAACACCGCCCGACCGGCGCCGCCCTGATCGCCGGCAAGCACCAGAGCATGCTGGATGTGATCGCGCCGTTCGCCATCCTTCCGGACAACTGTTTCATCATGAAGAAGGAGCTCAGGCCCCTGCCCTTCTTCGGCTGGTTCGCCTGGAAGACGGGGATGATCGCAGTCGACCGCTCGGCCCATTCGAAGGCGCTGAAGGAGATGGTCAAACAGGCGCGGACGCGGTTCGCCGAAGGACGGCAGATCCTGATCTTCCCGGAGGGGACGCGCACGCCGCTGGACGCCTCGCCGGACTACAAGCCGGGGATCGCGGCGCTGTATCGCGACCTCGACTGCCCCTGCGTGCCGATGGCCACCAACTCGGGCGTGCACTGGCCGGCGCACGGGTTCCGGCGCTATCCGGGGACCGTGGTCTATGAGTTCCTGCCGGCCATCCCGGCGGGGCTGAAGCGGGCGGAGTTCATGGCCCAGCTGGAAGAGCGGATCGAGGGCGCGTCGGGGGCGCTCCTGCCGGCGCCGGGGCCCGATTCCTGGCGCTGCTGAGGCCGATATCGCCGCTCGAAGGCCGGCGCCGCTAACGCAGACTCTCCCACGCCAGGGCGTGCACCCGGTCCCTGCCCAGGGCCGCCGCCAGGGGCGGGTCGGCGAACAGGCCGGCGATGGCGGGGTCCCTCACGTCCAGTCCGCCGGTGAAGGCGCCGAAGGCGGGGAGGATCGCGCGACGGCCGTCGGTGACGAAGGCGGGGCGGCGGACGCCGCGGCCGTGGGCGGCGACGCGGGCGGCGGGGTGGAGGTGGCCGGCGATCTCGCCCGGGCGGATGCCCGGCTGAGGCTCGTGGATCAGGCGGAGCGAGCCGAGGGACAGGGTCTCGACGACCTCGCCGGGGAGGGTCTCCACGGAGTCCGCGAGGGCGGCGATGTCGTGGTTGCCTTCCAGCCAGACCCAGTCGCGGCCCGCGGCCATCCGGTCGAGGCGGACCCTGTCGTCGGGGGCCATGCGGCCGACGGATTTGGCGTCGTGGAAGCTGTCGCCGAGCAGGACCACCGCGGCGGGCTGGAGGGCGTCGATCTCGGCTTCCAGCCGGTCGAGGGTGGCGCGGCTGTCGTAGGGCGGCAGCATCTGGCCGCGGGCGGCGAAGGCCGAGCCCTTCTCCAGATGCAGGTCGGCGGCGATCAGGGTGCGGTGGTTCAGCACCCACAGGGCGCCGGAGCAGCGCAGCACGCAGGGCTCGCCCTCGATCGAGACGCGCAGACCGCCGCTGGGGCAGCGGGCCGGGGACAGGGCCTGGCGCAGGGCGGCGTTCATTGGGCGGCCTCGATACGGGCGTCGCCCATGACCTCGGCGATCAGATCTTCCTCGTCGAAGCCATAGGCGCTGGCGTCGAGGATCATCTCGGCCGCCTGGCCGCCGCCGACGCGCTCGCGGCCGATCTGGACCAGCACCGGGACGCAGAAGGGCGACGGGCGCTCGAGCCTCTGCAGGCGGATATTGCCGTGGATCCGCGCCAGCAGCTGGCCGAGGCGGGCGACGTCGAGCAGGCCGGCGGCGGCGTCGGCGCGGGCGGTCTTGAGCAGCAGGTGGTCGGGCTGGTGGCGGCGGAGCACGTCGTAGATCAGGTCGGTCGAGAAGGTCACCTGCCGACCGGTCTTCTCATTCCCCGGCTGCCGCTTCTCGATCAAGCCGGAGATCAGGGCGCAATTGCGGAAGCTGCGCTTCATCATGAAGCTCTCCTCCAGCCAGGACTCGAGATCGTCGCCGAGCATGTCGGGCTCGAACAGGGCGTCGAGGTCGAGGTCGTCCATCGGCTTGATCGACCAGATGGCGAGCGAATAGTCGGTGACGACGAAGCCCAGCGGGCCGACGCCGAGGCGGTCGAGACGGCGGGTCAGCAGCATGCACAGGGTGCCGTGGGCGAGGCCGCCGGCGAACGGATAGGCGACGAGGAAATGGCGACTGCCGCGCGGGAAGGTCTCGACCAGAAGCGTGTCGGCGTCGGGGATGGCGGATTTCGCCTCCTGCAGTTCCAGCCACTCCTGCACGTCGGGGGGCAGGACGCGCCAGTGGTCGCGGTCCTGGATCATGGCGCGGACGCGGTCGGCGAGGGAGGTCGACATGGGGAATTTTGATCCGCCCCATGAGGGGATCTTGGGGTCCTTGTCCTGGGCGTGGGTGACGAGGGCGTCCATGCCGCTGATGCCCTGGAAGGCCCAGACCTGGCCAGCGAAGACGAAGGTGTCGCCGGGGGACATCTGTTCGAAATAGTTCTCCTCCGCCTCGCCGACCTTGCGGCCGCCGATCAGCTGTTTCGAGGCCCCGCCGCGGCGCGAGGCGATGCGGACGTTGAGGGTGGCGGCGGCGACGATGGTCCCGACGTTCATGCGGTGCCGCTGGGCGGTCTGGGCGTTGCGCACCTTCCAGCGGCCTTGGCCGTCGCGGACGATGCGGGCGAACCGTTCGTAGGTGCGGAGCGCATAGCCGCCGGTGGCGACCAGATCGACGACCTCCTCGAACTGTTCATACGTCAGGCCCCGATAGGGGCCGCAGCCGGTGATCTCCGTATACAGATCCTCCATGGCGAAGGGCTCGGAGCAGGCGCAGCCCATGATGTGCTGGGCGAGGGTGTCGAGGGTGCCGGTGTGGACCGGCTCCCAGTCGAAGGCGTTCTCGGCCACCGCCTCGCGCGCGGCCTGGCATTCCAGCATCTCGAAGCGGCTGGCGGGCACCATCAGGGCGCGCGACGGCTCGTCGAGGCGGTGATTGGCGCGGCCGATGCGCTGGACCAGGCGGCTGGCGCCTTTGGGCGCGGCCAGCTGGATGACGAGGTCGACGTCGCCCCAGTCGATGCCGAGGTCGAGCGTCGAGGTGCAGACCACGGCGCGCAGGTCGCCGCGCGCCATGGCCGCCTCGACCTTGCGCCGCTGCTCGGCCGCCAGCGAGCCATGGTGCAGGGCGATCGGCAGGCTGTCGTCGTTGATGGCCCACAGCGACTGGAAGACGAACTCGGCCTGCCAGCGGGTGTTGACGAAGATCAGCGTCATGCCCGAGCGGCGGATGGCGTCGTAGACTTCCGGAATGGCGTGCTGGCCGGTGTGGCCGGCCCAGGGGACGTGGCCTTCGGAGATCAGGACGTCGACGACGGGCGGGGCGCCGGGGTCGCCGCGGACGATGGTGACGGCGGAATTGGCTGTTCCGCCGGGCCTCAGCCAGTCCGCGATCATGTCTGGATCATCGACCGTGGCCGACAGGGCCACGCGGCGCATCGAGGGCGCATATTTCTGCAGCCGGCCGAGGCCGAGGTTCAGCAGGTCGCCGCGCTTGCCGCTCCAGATGGCGTGGACCTCGTCGAGGACGACGCATTTGAGGTCGGCGAAATAGCTCGGCGCGCCGTCCCAGGCGCAGAACAGGGCCAGCTGTTCGGGGGTGGTCAGCAGGATATCGGGCGGGAAGTCGCGCTGGCGCTGGCGTTTGGACTGTTTGGTGTCGCCCGTGCGGCTCTCGACGTGGATGTTGAGCCCGATCTCGCGGATCGGCGTCATCAGATTGCGCTCGACGTCGGTGGTCAGGGCCTTGAGCGGCGACAGGTAGAGGGTGTGGACGCCGGAGCCGGGGCCGGTCTCCGGCTTGGGGCCGCGTTCGGCCAGTTCGATCAGCGAGGGCAGGAAGCCGGCCAGGGTCTTGCCGCCGCCGGTCGGGGCGACCAGCAGGGCGTGCGAACCCGCCTCGGCGGCCGCAATCATCTCGAGCTGATGCCGCCGGGCCGTCCAGCCGCGCGAGGCGAACCAGTCGGCGAAGAGCGGCGGAAGCGTTGCGGGAGCGGGCGGCGGCGTCACCATCGGCCTATAGCATGTTCCCGTTCCGTTTCACGCCCTTCCGCGCTATCTGGAGGGGTGTCCACCGACTCCCTCACCTCTTCCGCCCACCTGACCGGCGCCGAGCCGTGGCTCGTGCTGCCGCCAGCGCTGGCCGTGCCGCCGGGGGCGGGGGCGATCTGCGACGACGAGGGGGCGCGCAAGATCGGGCGGGGAGCGGCCGAGGGGGCCTTCACCACCGGGCCGGTGCTGGTGGCGCACGCCAGCCTGACGGCGCGGCGGCTGGGGATCGCGCCGCCGGCGCGGTCGGGCGACCTGCTGGATGTGCTGGAGCTGTTCGCCTTCGTGCGGCCGGCAAGGTTCTGCGCGCCGTCTCCGAGCGGGCTGGCGCTGGCCATGGGTCAGGCCGAACCCAAGGGGGCGGAGGCGCAGGCCGAAGCGCTGCGGAAGGCCGCCGACGGGCTGCTGAAGGAGTTGGCCGATCCGGCCTATCCCGACCGCGAAGCCGCCTTCACCCTGGCCGAGACCCTGGGCCGCGCGGGCTGGGCGTGGGGCTGGCGGGTGCTGGGGGCCCTGCAGCATCAGCCGGTGCGCGAGCGGAACCTGCGCGGCAGCGGGCTGGACGCCTGGTCGCGGCTGGCGGAATGGGAGGACGAGGCGCCGCGCGGCGAGGCGGGGTCGGCGCCGGTCGATTCCGAGAGCGCGCGGATCCGTCTGGACAAGCTGCTGCAGGCCTCGGGTCTCGACGAGACGCGGCCGACCCAGTCCGACTATGCGGCCGAGGCGGCCTTCGCCTTTTCGCCGCGCGACGAGGAGGGCCGTCCGCGGGTGCTGCTGGCCGAGGCGGGCACCGGCACGGGCAAGACCCTGGGCTATCTGGCGCCGGCGTCGCTGTGGGCCGAGCGCAATCAGGGGGCGGCCTGGGTTTCGACCTACACCCGCGCCCTGCAGCGCCAGATCGACCGCGAGAGCGCGGCCCTGTGGCCCGATCCGGTCGAGCGCAAGAAGAAGACCGTGGTTCGCAAGGGGCGGGAGAACTACCTGTGCCTGCTGAACCTGCAGGACATGGTGCAGGCGGCGCAGCTGGGCAACGGGGACCTGATCGGCATGGCCTTGGCCAGCCGCTGGGCGATGCATACGCGCGACGGCGACATGACCGGGGGCGACTATCCGGGCTGGCTGCCGGGGCTGTTCGCCGTGGGACCGAGCCATCAGGCCAGCGCGGCCAATCTGGTCGACCGGCGCGGGGAATGCGTCCACGCCGCCTGCCCGCACTACCGCACCTGTTTCGTCGAGAAGACCATCCGCGCCAGCCGCCGGGCCGATCTGGTGGTGGCCAACCATGCGCTGGTCATGACCCAGGCGGCCTTCGACGGGGCGCGATCAGCGCGGGGGCTGAAGCAGGACGGCGAGACGGCGGCGCTGAAGCGGATCGTGTTCGACGAGGGGCACCATCTGTTCGACGCGGCCGACAGCGCCTTTTCCGCCTGCCTGTCGGGGCAGGAGGCGGCGGAGCTGCGGCGCTGGATCCGGGGACCCGAAGGTCGCGGGCGACGCGGGCGCGGGCTGGAGCAACGGCTGGGAGACCTTTGCGCCGACAACGAGGCGGCGACCAAGGCGCTGCAGGACGCCGTGCGGGCGGCGGCGCAGCTGCCGGGCGAAGGGGTGTCGGGGCGGATCGCCCCGGCCTCCGGCGAGGTCAATCCGGTCGGGCCGATCGAGCGCTTCCTGCTGGCCGGACTGGAGCAGTTGCGGGCCCGGACGAGCGAGAACGCGTCCGGGAGCGGAACCGAGTTCGGCATGGAATGCGCGCTGAAGCCGGTGACCGAACCGGTGCTGGAGACGGCGCGCGAGGCCGCCCAGGCGCTGGCCGCGGTCGAGGCGCCGCTGCTGGCCCTGGCGCGGCATCTGGAGGACATCCTCGACGACGAGGCGGCAGAGCTGGACGGGTCACAGCGGTCGCGGATCGAGGGGGCCTTGCGCGGGCTGGACCGGCGGGCGCGGATGACCCTGCCCGGCTGGCGTTCGATGCTGGCGGCGCTGGAGGTCGCGTCGGACGAGCCCGATCCGGACTTCGTCGACTGGCTGTCAGCCGAGGCGGCGTTCGGGCGGATCATGGACGTGGCCCTGCGGCGGCACTGGATCGATCCGACCGTGCCGCTGGAGGCGGCGGTGATCATGCCGGCCCACGGGGTGCTGGTGACCAGCGCCACCCTGTCCGATCCGAACTCGGACGATCCCTTCGACATGGCCCGGATGCGCACCGGATCCGCGCGGCTGATCGAGCCGGCGCGGACGCTGAAGGTCGAGAGCCCGTTCGACTACGCCGCCAACGCCCGGGTCATCGTCGTCAACGATCTGGTCAAGGACGATGCGCGGCAGACGGCGGCGGCGATGCGCGAGCTGTTCCTGGCGGCGGGCGGCGGAGGGCTGGGGCTGTTCACGGCCATCCGGCGGCTGAAGGCGGTCTATGAGCGGCTGGGTCCCGATCTCGCGAAGGCGGGCATCCCGCTCTACGCCCAGCATGTCGATCCGCTGGAAGTGGGGGCTCTGGTCGATGTGTTCCGGGCCGAGCAGGACAGCTGTCTGCTGGGCACCGATGCTGTTCGCGACGGGGTCGATGTGCCGGGGCGGTCGTTGCGCATCCTCGCCTTCGACCGGGTGCCGTGGCCACGCCCGGACCTGCTGCACAGGGCGCGACGCGCGCGGTTCGGCGGCGAGGGCGCGGGCGGGCGCAATTTCGACGACGCCCTGGCGCGGGCGAAGATGGCCCAGGCCTTCGGCCGGCTGATCCGGCGGGCCGACGACAAGGGGGTGTTCGTCATGCTGGACGCCGCCGCCCCGACCCGGCTGTTCGCCAGCCTGCCGCCGGGGACCGAGGTGCAAAGGATGGGGCTGGCGGAAGCCGTCGAGCAGGTTGGCGCGTTCCTGTCTTCTGATAAGGAGCCCCCATGAGCGATACGCCTGCCCGTCATTCCCGCCGCGGCCTCGTCATTCCGTTCGCGATCGTGGGCCTGCTGCTCGCCGCCTGGGCCGGCTGGTGGTTCTATCTGTCGGGACAGGTCCAGGAGAGGCTGGCGACCCAGATCGAGGCCCTGAGGGCCGATGGCTGGCGCGTATCGCATGAGCCGGTTTCGGTGAGCGGCTGGCCGTTCCGGACCCGCGTCGCCTTTCCCGCCGCCGATATCGTGGCCCCGTCCGGCCACGGCGTGGCGGCCCCGGAACTGGTCGCCGAGGCCAGCGCCTGGAACCCCGGCCACTGGGTGGTGCTGGCGCCGGACGGTCTGATCCTGACCCGGGCCGGCAAGGGCCAGGTGGCGGTCGAGGGCGAGGCCCTGCGGCTGAGCGTCAGCCATCTGAGGGACCGCTTTCCCGACCTGCGGATCGAGCTGGCGCGGCCGACCTTCACCCCCGTCGCCGGGGCCGATCCCTTCCCGCTGGCCTCGGCCGAGCGGATCGAACTCTATACCCGACCGCACCTGACCGACGGCGAGGCCGCGACGGACGAGATGGACGTTCTGTTCCGCCTGACCGACGGGCGCGGGCGGACCGGCGGCCCGGTGGAGGGCGCGACCCGGGAAGGCCGGCTCTCGGCCGAGGTCGAGGCGACGATCGAACAGGCCAGCCGTCTGCGGGGCATGGACAGCGCCGGCGTCTTCGCCAGCTGGACCGCCGCCGGGGGACGATTCACCGCCGTCCAGGGCCGGTTGCAGGCCGGCGAGAGCAGCGCCCGGATCTCCAGCGACGCCCTGTGGGCCCGCGAGGACGGACGACTGGAAGGCCGGCTGGCCCTGACCGCCGAACGGCCCGGCGACGCCATCGCCGGCCTGGCGGGGTCCCGCTCCGGCGCCGTGAACCGCGTCGGGGCGGCCGGGGCCGCCGCCGCCGCCAGCGTGCAGGGCGAGCGGCCGATCGACTTGGTGCTGCTGTTCAGCGAGGGCCGCACCTGGCTGGGCCCCTTCGCCCTGGCGCCGGCGCCGAAGCTGTTCTGATGCTGCCGACTCCCGAGCCCGACCCTGAACGGCAGGCGCTGGACCGCGCGGTGGTCGAGGCGGTGCGGGCGCGTCTCGCCGCCGGGCCCCACCCGACGCCGGAGGTCGAGGCCATCGCCCTGCGCCACGCCCTGGCCGGGCTGTCGGCGGCGGAGGCGGCAGCCGCCCGCTGCGTGCTGGGGCGGCTGGACTCGGGCGGCGGCGCGGCGCTGACCGTCTGGGGGCCGGCCAGCCAGGTCCTGGCCGCGGACCGGTTCGGGCTGACGGCGCGCATGGCCGCGACGCCGGAGGCGGCCTTGGCGGCGGCCCGCAAGGGCGGACGGGCGCTGATGGATCTGACGGGTGGATCGGCGTGGTGGGGGCGGCTGCTGGCCGAGCCCCGGCTGCGGGTGGTCGGCGCCCTGCCAGACCACGGCCCCGGCCTGCCGCGCGCCCTGCTGGTCCAGCCCGCGGATACGGGGCCGACCGGCGACGACCGCACCTTCTGGGTCACCGACAGCCCGCTGGCGGACGCCCGCATCGTCCGACGCCTCGGCGACGCCGGCCTCGCCGCGGACCCCCTGATCACCGCGGGCGGCTTGAAGCTGTTCGCCCTGGCGGGCTATGTGCAGGCCGACGACGGGCGGCTGAACGACGCCCCCGGCTCCCTGCACGGCGTCATCGGCGCCGCGCCCGTATTCTGAAACCGAGGATTCGCCATGACCGACGCACCCGCGCCCCAAGGCCCGGCGCCCAAACCCGGCATCCTCGACATCGCGCCCTATGTCGGCGGCAAGTCGCGCATCGATGGCGTAGCCGAGCCGATGAAGCTGTCGTCCAACGAGAACATGCTGGGCGCCGGACAGAAGGCCCGCGAGGCGTTCGAGGCGGCGGTCGGCCAGATCCACATCTATCCCGACGGCCGCGCGACCAAGCTGCGCACCGCCGTGGCCGACCATCACGGCCTGGAGCCCGAGCGGCTGATCTTCGGCAACGGTTCGGACGAGGTCTTCGCCCTGCTGAACCAGTGCTACCTGACCCCGGGCGACAACATCGTCACGGGCCAGTACGGCTTCCTCGCCTACCGGATCAGCGCCCTGGCCAACCAGGCCTCGGTCAAGCTGGCCCCGGAGCCCGAGTTCAAGGCCACGCCCGAGGCCCTGCTGGCGCAGGTCGATGAGCGCACCCGCATCGTCTATGTCTCGAGCCCGTCGAACCCGACCGGCAGCTACAACACCGGCGAGGAGATCCGCCGCCTGCACGAGGGCCTGCGGCCGGACGTGCTGCTGGTCGTCGACGAGGCCTATGCCGAATACGTCACCGAGCCCGACTGGGAGACCAGCTTCGGCCTGGCCCGCGACAGCCAGAACATCGTGGTGACGCGGACGTTCTCGAAGATCCACGGACTCGGCGGGCTGCGCATCGGCTTCGGCTATGCGCCGCTGAAGGTGGCCGAGGCGGTCGACCGCATCCGCCTGCCCTTCAACGTCTCGGTGCCGGGCATCGAGGCGGCGGTGGCGGCGCTGGGCGACGAGGCGCATCAACAGGCGTCGCGCGACCTGATCCACACCTGGCGGCCGCGCCTGACCCAGGCCATCCGCGGCTTCGGTTTCGAGGTTCTGCCCAGCGCGGGCAATTTCGTGCTGGTCCGCTTCCGGGACGTCGAGCAGGCGCAGGGGGCCAACGACTATCTGAACTCCAAGGGCGTCATCGTGCGGCCGGTCGGCGGCTACGGCCTGCCCGAAGCCCTGCGCATCACCATCGGCACCGAGGACCAGAACCGCGC
>NZ_JAVHLH010000066.1:0-1651 GCF_031082345.1 Brevundimonas sp.
AACCGGACTTGGGCGGTCCGGTTTCAGCCGCTACGAACGGTCGCATGATCCGGTTGTTCGCCGCCCTGCCGATTCCCGACGACGTGGCCGACACTCTCGAGCGACGCCAGTCCGGCCTGCCCGGCGCCAAATGGCGCGGGCGCGATCAGCTTCATCTGACCCTGGCCTTCTATGGCGATGTCGAGGAACGCCGCGCCGACGACCTGGCCGCCGAACTCAGCCGCGCCGCAGCCGGCGGGCCGTTCGAGTTCGTCCTCCAGGGCGTCGGCGCCTTCGGCGACGCCCACCGCCGCCAGACCCTGTGGGCCGGGGTCGAGCCCAATGAGCGGCTGTCGGTGCTGGCCGGCCGCTGCCGCGCCGCCGGGGAGCGGGCCGGCGTGGTCATGGAGCGCCGCGACTACCGCCCGCACGTGACGCTGGCCTATCTGAAGCCGCAGACCAATCCGGACCGGATCGGGGCGTGGATGGCCGGGCACAATCTGCTGCGCTCGCCGCCCATCCGTGTGGACCGCTTCGGTCTGTGGTCCAGCGTGCTGAGCCATGACGGCAGTCAGTATCAGCTGGAACAGGAGTATCCGCTTTGACCGCACCGGTGATCGAAACCGCCCGCCTGACCCTGCGCCCGCCGGCGATGGAGGACTTCCCCCGCTGGGCGGAGCTGATGGCCGATCCCGAGGCGGCCAAATTCATCGGCGGACCGCAGCCGGCCGAGGCCGCCTGGCGCGGCTTCATGACCATGGCCGGGGCGTGGAGCCTGACCGGCGTGGGCATGTTTTCGCTGATCGAGCGCGAGACCGGCCTGTGGCTGGGCCGGATCGGTCCGTGGACGCCGCTGGGCTGGCCCGGCACCGAGGTCGGCTGGGGGCTTCACCCTGACGCCCATGGCAAGGGCTATGGCGTCGAGGCGGCCGTCGCGACCATAGACTACGCCTTCGACACGCTCGGCTGGACCGAGGTGATCCACTGCATCGACCCGGACAATACGCCGTCGCAGCGGCTCGCCGAGCGGCTCGGATCGCGCAACCTCGGCCCGACGCAGCTGCCGCCGCCGTTCGACGCCGTGCGGGTCGATCGCTGGGGTCAGAGCCGCGACGCGTGGCGCGCCCGCCCCCGGCCCTGAGCCCGAACACCGCTTTCGCGCGTTGAGAGCTCAAGCTTTGACCCGCCGCCGCCATCGGCTAGGCAGGATGCAGTCATGACAAGGGATGGACGAATGCGGGTTCTGGTTCTGGGCGGCGACGGATTCTGCGGCTGGCCGACGGCGCTGCACCTGTCGGCGAGGGGCTGGGATGTGCTGGTCGTCGACAATCTGAGCCGACGCAACATCGACAATGAGCTGGAGGTCCAGTCGCTGACTCCTATCCGGACCATGGGCGAGCGCATTGCCGCGTGGAAGGAGGTCTCGGGCCAGACCATCGAGTTCGTCAACATGACGGTCGGCAAGGAGTTCGACCGCCTCGTGGCCCTCATCCGCGAGTGGAAGCCGGACAGCGTCGTTCACTTCGCCGAACAGCGCGCCGCGCCGTATTCGATGAAGTCGGCACGGCATAAATTATATACTGTAGACAACAACTTGAATGCGACGAACCATCTGCTCGCGGCGATCGTGGAGAGCGGGCTGGACGTGCACCTGGCCCACCTCGGGACCATG